>JBCDDO010000300.1:0-4347 GCA_039180245.1 Pseudomonadota bacterium
AATCGCCAAACCTGCACCCACCGCGGGCCCGAGCGGCCACAGGTCGCCCTGGACGTCTTCGCCCCGGCCTCTTCGCTTCAATGACGGCAGGATACCCCGGTCAGGGGCGGATGCGGCTGTAACGCGTCAGACCAGCTCTTTGGGCGCCGCAAAGCTGCGGAACTCGCCCAGCCCGAATTCGGCGTCTTCCCAATCATCCGCCTCGAACTCGATGATCGCGGCCGCCGCGGTGGGAAACTTCTTAAAGGCGCGCGCGCAGGATGCGGGGACCGTGCCATTGGCAAGCTTGCGCGCAAAGCTGGATATGCCCGGCTGGTGCCCGACCATGACCACGGTCTCGGCCTCGCGCGGGACATGCCGCAGCACGGTCAGCATCGTGTCGGGGTCGGCCATATAGAGGCGTTTTTCGGATTTCGGCTCGGGAACGGTCGGGATCTGGGCGCTGATCCGCTCCCATGTCTCGATGCAGCGTCGCGCGGGCGACATCGCCACGAAATCCGGGCGCATGCCTTTCTCGGCCAGCCAGGCTCCGGTCACCGGCGCACTGAGCCGTCCCCGCTCATTGAGTGGACGGTCGAAATCATCCAACTCCGGGTCGGACCAGGACGATTTCGCATGTCTGACGAGAACCAGACGTTTCATGGGTCAACTGTTTGTTAACCCGTAACGGCCGGTCAAGCGGATTTCGATTTATCCACAGCCTTGTCCACGGCTTTTGTTTGGCTGGCGGGCGCGTTGCCGCGCAAGAAGGCGTCCATGTGGCGGGCCGCTTGCTGCGGCACGGGGCTCCACTCCGCGCCCGCTGGACAGGCATGACGCACCGCACAGCCCTGGGCGAGGCAGCTTGCCGCGCCCTCGCCGGACAAATACGTGCTGCAGGCCGGCACGTCATAGGTGCCGCTGGCAAAGGCCGACACCGGACAGGCGCTTTCACAGGGGCGCTCCTCGCAGGCCAGGCAGGGTGCGTCCTGCGGAGGCGTCGGAAGCGCCAGCCGTTCGGGCAGCGCCAGAACGCCCCGGCAGGAAAACCAGAGCCCGGCGCGGGCATGCACCAACATGCCCACGGGCGAGGGCCAGGCCCAGCCGCTGGCCACGGCCCAAGAGATCACCGGCAGCCAGGGCGGCCCGTCGAAAGGAAAGAGCGCGTCGCCCCCGAGGCTCTGCGCCAGGGCCCCGACGACCCGGCGCGACCAGCGGTCGATGGGATGCGGCTGGCCATCGGCGGCCTCGGGCGCACGGGCAAAGACCCCTTCCCAGCGCGGACCGTTGGGTCCCAACAGAACCAGCGTGCCGGTCTCTGGCGCAACCGCCATATCGGCAGGGGGATGCAGCGCACCCATCACCGCCAGCCCATATTCGGCCGCCGCGTCTTCGACGGCAGACAGCCCGCTCATGCGCGGATCATGCTGCCGGCCCCGTGCTCGGTGAAGAGCTCGAGCAGCACCGCATGCGGCGCGCGGCCGTCCAGGATCACGACAGCGCCCACCCCATCAGCAAGCGCGGCCAGGGCAGTCTGGGTCTTGGGGATCATCCCGCCGGCAATCACCCCCTCCTCGGTCAGGGCTTCGACCTCGGCGCGCGACAGCTTGGTGAGCACCGCGCCCTCGGCATCCTTGACGCCCGCAACATCGGTCAGCAAAAGCAGGCGTTCGGCCTGCATGCCGCCGGCAATGGCCCCGGCGAAGGTGTCGCCATTGACATTGTAGGTCTCGCCGTCGCGACCGGCGCCCACGGGCGCCAGCACCGGGATGAAATCGCTCTGCAGAAAGGTCCGCAGCACTTCGGTATGGGTCTCGACCGGCCGGCCGACCAGGCCCAGATCCAACACCTTTTCGATGCGGCTTTCGGGATCGCGCACCTTGCGTGTCGCCCGCTCACAGATCACCAGATTGGCATCCTTGCCCGACAGGCCCACCGCCTTGCCGCCCTCGGCATTGATCGCCTGCACGATGCGCTTGTTGATGCGGCCCGAGAGCACCATCTCGACGACCTCGACGGTGGCCTCATCGGTCACCCGCAGGCCGGAGACGAATTCCGAGCGGATCGCCAGACGCTCCAGCATCTCGCCGATCTGCGGGCCGCCGCCATGCACGATCACCGGGTTCACATTGCACTGCTTCATCAGCACAACGTCGCGGGCAAAGGCCGCCATGGTGCGATCGTCGCCCATCGCATGGCCGCCCAGTTTGATCACCACCGTCGCCCCGTCATAGCGCCGCAGATAGGGCAGCGCCTCGCTCAACGTGCGTGCCGTCGCAATCCAGTCGCGTTTCATGGCAACCGATCTCTCCATCGCGCGATCCCCTTTACCCCTTGCTCCATATCGTGTGGGTTGGCGGAGGGAAAGTGCCGCGCCCAGCAGCGCGGTGGCGCCCTGGATGTGGATCCGGCGCGGCGCTAGACCGCGCTGATGCTGCAAATCGCGGCGCGCAAATCGGCGATGCCGCCGCCCTTTTGCGATGAGGTGGCAATCATCTCGGGATAGGTCGCCGGGTGGCGCGCGAGATCCGCTGCAACCTGATCGGCGACGCGCGACAGCCCCCCGGGTTTGAGCTTGTCGGTCTTGGTCAACACCACCTGAAAGCTCACAGCCGCGCTGTCCAACAGCGCCATGATCTCGTGATCGACCGGCTTCACCCCATGCCGGCTGTCGATCAAGAGATAGGCGCGGCGAAGGCTCGGACGTCCGGCCAGATAGCCCTTCAGGAGCGCCTGCCAGGCCTGAACGACCGGCAACGGCGCCTCGGCAAAGCCATAGCCCGGCAGATCGACCAGATAAAGCTGCCCGCCCAGGTCGAAATAGTTCAGCGCCTGGGTGCGGCCGGGGGTGTTGGAGGCGCGCGCCAACCCTTTGCGGCCCGTCAACGCGTTGATGAGGCTCGACTTGCCGACATTCGAGCGGCCGGCAAAGCAGATCTCGGGCCGGTCGCCCGGTGGCAATGCATCCAGCGCGACCACCGTTTTGACGAAGTCGCAGGGCCCTGCAAAAAGCCGCCGGCCCGCCTCGCAAAGCTCGGCCGGCGCTGCGCTGGCCAGCCGGGCCAGTGGGGCCTTGACCATGCTTACGGGGCCAGGACCGGGTCGCCCGCGCGCAGCACGCCACCCTCGACGACCTGGGCATAGACCCCGAAATCGGTGTGCCGCCACTGCCGATGCAGCACCTCGGTCACCGGACAGTCGCGCCGGCCCGAGGCGGGGCTCGCCGCCGGCGCATTGCAGCGCCCGATCCGCTCGGTCACCCGCAGACGCAACGCCCCGATCATGATCTCGCGGCCAACCCACTCGAATTCCTGCCAGGGCGCGAGCCCCTCCAGCCACAGATTGCCCCGGAACCGCCGACGCTCCAGCGTCAGCCCGGCCGCGTCGGACAGCGCGCGCAGCGACACATCCGACAGGATCGACAGATGCGCGTCTTCGACATCGGTGAGCGCGCTGCCCGGAAGCCGCACCATGTGGTAGGGGCCGGGCTGGGCCGCACCCGCCACCTGCAACGCCCAATCGGCAAGCCCGGTTTGCCCGGTCTCCGTCTCGATATCGCCGGTGAACCCGCCCGAAGGCCCGCTCGCGGTGAGCGTCTGGCCTGCACGGCTGAGCGTCGTGGCGGCCAGTGCCGGCGCATCGGCGGTCTGCACGAAATGCCGGCGCGAGATATGGGCCGGGGCCGCGGCATCCCAGATCGAGCGGCCATGCGTGAGCGCCCATCCCCGGTCAAGCGGCATGTGCCGACCCGCCTCAAGCGCGATCTCGGTCAGCGCCTCCTCCCCCAGCCCTTTGACGGGAAAGCGGTGGATGGCCGCGAGCACGGCCATCTCAGGCGTCCTTCTTAGGTCGTCGTTTCAGACTGCGCTTCACATTGCCAAAGAAGTCCACATCCACCCCCTGGCTGCGCATGATCGCGTATTGCTGCACAAAGGTCAGGATATTGTTGGCGCACCAGTAGATCACCAGCCCAGAGGCGAACTGCCCCAGCATGAACATGAAGACCCAGGGGATCCAGGAAAAGATCATCGCCTGGGTCGGATCGGTCGGTGCCGGGTTGAGCTTTTGCTGCATCCACATCGTGATCCCCATCAGGATGGGAAAGACGCCAATGGAAAAGATCGACAGGAAGCTCGTCGGATCGGGCGGTGCGAAGGGAAGGATGCCAAAGAGGTTCAGCACCGAGGTCGGGTCGCGCACCGACAGATCCTCGATCCACAGGATAAACGGCGCCTGGCGGACCTCGATGGTCACAAAGAGCACCTTGTAGAGCGAAAAGAAGATCGGGATCTGCAAGAGGATCGGCAAACAGCCCGCGGCGGGGTTCACCTTTTCTTTCTTGTAAAGCGCCATCATCTCCTGCTGGAG
>JBCDDO010000301.1:0-4325 GCA_039180245.1 Pseudomonadota bacterium
CCGGCGCGTTGCGGGGCAAACGCTGTTCGGGCATGTTGTCGGGGTCGGGGCGGCGCTCTGGGCCCAGCCCCAGCCCGCCCTCGCCCAGGCTGAGCGACACGCCATCCGAGGTGGCAAAGCGCGGGTGATGGCAGGTCGCGCAGGCGATGTTGCGGTTGCCCGACAGGATCGGGTCGTAAAAGAGAAACCAGCCCAGCCGCGCTTCGGCCGGGTCGATTGGCCGGTAATGGGCATCCGTCACCGGGCGGGGCAGCTCGCCGGCCAAAGCCGGCAGCGCGAGGCACAAAAGCGCCAAAAGCCATCTCATGCCGGCACCGTCTTCATCCGCCGTCCCGCGCGGGTGAGGATCATCAGCATGATCCCGATATTGAGGACGTTCCAGAGAATGCCATGCAAGAGGGCCATCTGGTAGGAGCCTGTGAGATCGAAGATCTCGCCCGACACCCAACCGCCCAGCGCCATGCCGATGATCGTGGCGGTGATCACCAGCCCGACCCGCGTGCCCGCCTCCTCGGCCGGCATGTATTCGCGCACGATGATGGCATAGCTCGGCACGATCCCCCCCTGGCTGAGCCCGAAAATCAGGCTGACGATGTAGAGGGAGACCATGGCATCGAAGGGCAGATAGAGAAAGAGCGCCAGGCATTGCAGGGCCGAGCCGATCAAGAGCGTGCGCACCCCGCCCAAATAATCGGCCACCGCACCCGAGACCAGCCGCGAGACCACCCCGCCCAGCAGCATCAGCGACAGCATCTCGGCGCCCACGGCCGGTCCATAGCCCAGATCGACGCAGAGGCTGACGATATGGACCTGGGGCATGGACATCGCGATGCAGCAGCCGAGCCCCGCGAGCATGAGCAGGATCTGCAGCGCGCCGGGCCGGAACCCGGCCGAGCGGGCGGCCACTTCGGCGGCCTGGGCGGCACTTGCCTGCGCGCTGAGCCGCAGCCGGCGGCGCAGCCCGATGGCCATGGGCAGCATCGTGGCCAGCGTCAGCGCCGCCAGCGCCCAATAGACCGCGCGCCAGCCCTCGCTGGCCAAGAGCCCGCTGAGCACCATGGGCCAGATCGCGCCGGAGAGGTAGTTGCCCGAGGCCGCCACCGCCACGGCAACGCCCCGCCGGCGTTTGAACCAATGCGAGATGTCGGCGATCAGCGGCCCGAAACTGGCCGCCGCGCCAAAGCCGATCATGAATTGCGCCGCGGTGAGCAGCGTCATGTTGGGCGCAAGGGCCGCCAGGCCAAAGCCGATCGCCACCAACAGCGACGCACCGCCCAGCGACCGCGCGATGCCATAGCGGTCAACGGCCCGGCCGATCAGCAGATTGCCAAAGGCAAAGCCGATCATGGTCAGGGTGTACGGCAGCGAGGCCGCGCCCCGGTCGGTGCCGAATTCCGCCTCGATGGCCGGCATCACCACGATGATCGACCACATGCCGATATTGCCGACAATGCCGGCCAGCAGGGTCAGCCCCAGCCGGCGCCAGGCATAGGGGCTGTCGAGCACTGCCGCGTCGTCCAACGGTTCAGCCATAGACGAGATTGGGCAGCCAGGTGATGATCGGCGGGTAGAGCATGCAGGCCACCAGCCCGGCCACCTGCAGGAACAGGAAGGGCAGGGCGGCGCGGAAGATGTCGGTCATCGGGATCTCGGCCGGGGCGACCCCGCGCAGATAGAAAAGCGCGTAGCCAAAGGGCGGCGAGAGAAAGCTCATCTGCATATTGACGAGGTACAGCACACCGAACCAGAGCACCAGATCATCGGCGCTTTCCAGCCCGAAGGCCTGCGCCCCCAGGGCTTTGACGATGGGCACAAAGATCGGCACGGCCAGAAGCAGGATGCCGACCCAATCCAGAAACATGCCTAGAACGACGAGGATCACCTGCATCAGGATCAAAATGCCCCAGGGACCCAGCCCGGTGCCCGCGAGCGCGTCCTGCACGAATTGCTGTCCACCCTCCAGCACATAGAGCCCCACGAAAATGGTGGCGCCGAACATGATCCAGATGACCATGGCCGAGGCTTTGAGCGTGGTCAGGCAGGCCTCGCGGATCGTCGCCCAATCGAGCTTGCGGTGGATTGCGGCCACGATGAAGGCGCCGAAGGTGCCGATGCCTGCCGCCTCGACCGGGGTGGCGACCCCGGTGAAAATCACGCCCAGGACGATGACGATCAGCGCAATGGGGGCGGACATATTGCCCAATAATGCGAGCTTCTCTGCACCCGACACGCGCTCGGAGACCGGGATCGGCGGGCCAAAGCTGGGCCGGATATAGGCGGTGACGGTGACATAAAGGATGTAGAGCCCCGACAGCATCAGCCCCGGGATCACCGCGCCGATGAAGAGCTCGCCCACCGATTGTTCGGCCACCACCGCATAGATGATCGCCAGGATCGAGGGTGGGATCAGAATGCCCAGCGTGCCGCCGGCCATGATCGAGCCCATCGCGATTTTGGGCTCATAGCCGCGCTTGAGCATCGCGGGCAGGGCGATGATGCCCATGGTGACCACCGCCGCCCCGATCACCCCGACCATGGCCGCGAGGATCGTCGAGGCGAGGATCGTGGCCGCGGCCAGCCCGCCGCGCACCCCGCCCAGGACCTTATAGATCACATCGAACATCTCATTGATGATGCCCGCGCGTTCCAGCATCGCCGCCATGAAGATGAACAGCGGGATTGCCGAAAGCTGGTAATTCGTCATCAGCGGAAAGATGCGGCTGGGCACGATGTTGAGCGCATTCGCATCGCCCAGCACGAAGAGAAACACGCAAGCGAGCCCGCCGGTGACAAAGGCCAGCGGCAGCCCGGCCATCAAAAGTGCCAGCAGCGAGCCGAACATGATCAGCGTGAGAAGCTCGATGGAGATGTCCAGACCCATGGCTCAACGCGCCCCAAATGCAGCTTGAATGTCGCTGGCCAGCTTCGACAGGCCTTGCAGGATCAGCAGCACCGCGCCCAGCACCATCATCCATTTCATCGGCCAGAGCGGCACCTCCCATTCATTGAAGGAGATCTCGCCCCAGCGAATGGCGGGGTCGATGAACTGCGCCCAGGAAAACTGTGCGACCAGCGCCTCGCTGGTGATCTGCCCCCGTGCCCATTGCGAGATGAGCCCATTGCCCGAAGGGACGGTGATCGCATCCCAGGCGAAGATGAAGCTGGTTGCCAGAAGCGTGCCGGCGAAGATGAAGAAGAAGACCGAGGTGAGCAGATCGACCCAGGCTTTCTGGCTGCGCCGCAGCGGGGCATAGAAGATGTCGACCCGCACATGCGCCTGGGTCAGCATGGCATAGGACCCCGCGATCAGATATTGCATGCCGAACATCAGATACATCGCCTCATGCGCCCAATTGGTGGGCGAGTTGAAGACGTAGCGGGCAATCACCTCGTAATAATAGACAAAGACTGCGATCACTGCCCAATAGGCCACGAACTCGCCGGCATAAAGCGAGATCCGGTCGATGATGCCGGTGGCGCCGGTCGAGACATGCTCCTCATCGGCCTTGCGCTCGGCCTCCTCCAGCGCGCGCAACCGCCTTTCCTCGACCGTGGCGGCGGTCTCCGAAATTCGGACATTGGCAGCGCGGACCAAGAGCGGCAGGACCAGCGCGTCCAAGGCCATCAGCGCCAGCAGGGCATAAAACGCGTTGCGGGCAAGCCCGGTCCAAAACGCGCGCTCCGCGCTGGCCGCAGCGACCAGGGGCAGGGCCGCTTCCAGCTCCACTTCGGCCTGGGCAATGCGTTCGCGCCCGGTCTCGATCCGCCCTTCGGCCCGCGACAGACGCCGTTCGGCCGAGCGGAGGGCAAATGAGCCCTCTTCGGCCTCGGCCACGGCGGCGCGCAGCGCGTCCAGCTCGGCCTCGGCCTCCGACACGCGCGGCCGTTCACGCTCCAGCATCCGTTCGGCCACCCGCTGGGCGTTGCTCGCATCCGACAGGGCGGTGCGGGCATCGCCGCCCATGGCATTGGCATAGAGGATCAGGCCAAAGACCGGGATAAAGGCCAGGCCCCAGAGGTTTTTGACATAGAGCCGGTGCAGCCCGATCATCCCGCCGGTCACCAGGATCAGATAGGCAAGCGCGGTGGTGTAGCGGGGCGGCCCCTGCCGGGGACGGCGCGCCAGCACCATGGCAATGATCGGAAACAGCACCAGACCGGCCAGATAGGCCAAATGCGGCAGGGTGAAACTCAGGCCCGGCATCTTGCCCCCCATCCGGTCACGCCTGGTGGCGCCGGCACAGCCATGTTGGAAAGGGCCTGCGCGAGGGCGGTCGCGCAGGCCCGGTGATCATGCAGCCGATAGCTGTTTGCGTACTGGCCTC
>JBCDDO010000302.1:0-4317 GCA_039180245.1 Pseudomonadota bacterium
CGATATGCGCCTTGATCATTGCCAGAACCCGCGGGTGCTGGCTGAGCTCCTGATAGGACGCATAGGCAATGGTGTTGCGCTCGGCCCAGTTGCCCACCGCGGTCAGGTCGATATTGATGAAGGCGCAGCAGATGTCGCGACCGGCGCCAAAGACCACCGCCTCCAGGATGTTGGGATAGAATTTGAGCTTGTTCTCGACATATTTGGGCGCAAAGAGGCTGCCATCGGCGGTTTTGCCGACATCCTTGGCCCGGTCGATGATGCGCAGATGCCCGGTGGCTTCCTCAATGAAGCCGGCATCGCCGGTGGCCACCCAGCCTTCGGGATCCTTGGTCGAGGCCGTGCTGTCGGCATTCTTGTAATATTCCTGAAACACCCCGGGCGAGCGGTAATAGACCTCGCCGCTGTCGCCGATGCGGATCTCCACCCCCGGGCTCGGCACGCCCACGGTGTCGGCCCGCACCTCGCCATCGGGTTGTTGGGTGATGAAAACGCTCGCCTCGGTCTGCCCGTAGAGCTGTTTGAGATTGATGCCCAGACTGCGCCAGAACTCAAAGATCTCCGGCCCGATCGCTTCGCCGGCCGTATAGGCCACGCGCACCCGGCTCATGCCCGCACGGCTGCGCACCGGCCCGATGATGGTCAATTCGGCCAGTCGATAGAGCAAGCGGTCGGCAAAGCTGACCGGCTCGCCGTCCAACAGCGCCGGACCGACGCGCTTGGCCAGTTTCAAACAGCGATCGAACAGCCAGCGCTTGATGCGGCCGGCATCCTCCATCCGGATCATCAGAATGGTCAGCCGCTCTTCGAAATAGCGCGGCGGGGCGAAGAAATAGGTCGGCGCGATCTCATGCAGGTTTTCATACATGGTCGACGGCTCTTCGGGGCAGCAGACGCAAAACCCGCACCAATAGGCCTGGGCCATCGAAAAGATAAAATCGCCCACCCATGCCATCGGCAGATAGGCAAGGATCACATCGTCGCCGCGCAGCTTGTCGAAAGCCGCCGAATTGCGCGCGGTCAGAATGATGTTGTCATTGGTCAGCACCACGCCCTTGGGCCGGCCGGTGGTGCCCGAGGTGTAGAGCATCACGCAGGTGTCGCTGCCCGTGGCTCGTTCGATCTGCGCATCCAGCTCAGCGCCCTGCGACGCTGCGGACGCCTTGCCGGCGGCGACCGCCTCATCCAGCGCCTGCATGTTGGTGTGGTCGTATTTGCGCAGGCCGCGCGGGTCGAGATAGAGGATCTTGCGCAAGCCCGGCAGACGGTCTGCGACCTCCAGCACATTGTCGACCTGCTCCTGATCCTCAGCAATCACCAGGCTGGCGCCGCAATGGTCGAGCACATAGGCCATCTCTTCGGCCACCGCATCTTGATAGAGCGGCACCGGGATGGCCCCCAACGACTGAATGGCCACCATTGATTGGTACAGCGCCGGCCGGTTGGTTCCGATCACCGCCGCATGCTCGCCCGGCTTCAGGCCCAACGCCATCAGCCCCAAGGCCAAATCGCGCACCTTTGCCGCGACCTCGGACCAGGTTTCGGTCTGCCAGACGCCATATTCTTTTTCACGATAAGCCGCGCGCCGGCCCATCTTGCGCGCATTGCGGGCAAGCAGCTTTGGAAAGCTGTTCAGGCCGGTTTCGGTACCCGTTTGGGTACGCGCATCGGTGCCAGTGTCGGGCGCCACGCAATTCCTCCCCTGTTAGGTCCAGCGCTAGAGACGCCGCTCCGAGGTTCTCTGCCCCGCTCGAGCAACATTGTTGCCGGCTTTTGGCACGAGGTAAAGACCTGACGCCCCCAGGTAAAGACCCCCTGGCGGCTGATGGGATTGGCCTGCGCCTTGAAAAAACTGTATCGCCCGCCCAAGGATCGACGGACGAGCCGCGTCTGATGGGAGAGATGCGGATGGCGACAGGCGATTAGGATCTGGCCCGAGAGGCGGCCCTGGGCGACCGGGCGGCGTTCGCCGTGCTGGTCGATCGGCATTACGAGGCGATCTTTCGGCTTGCCTGGCGGCTTCTGGGCAGCCGCGCCGATGCCGAGGATGTGGCGCAGGATGTGTGTGTGGCGCTGCCCGCCAAGCTTCGCCGGTTCGAGGCGCGGGCGCGGTTCACAACCTGGCTTCACCGGGTCACGCTGAACGCCGTGCGCGATCATCTGCGCCGCCGGGCCACGCGTCAACGCGCGGCGGAAGGCTGGGGCGAGGTGGAACTGATGCGCAGCGCCGAGGCCGCCGAAACCCGCGCCGCGCTGGGTTGGTTGGCAACCGCGATGTCGGCGCTGCCCGAAGACCAGCGCGAGACCGCGGCTCTGGTATTGGGCGAGGAGCTGAGCCATGCCGAGGCGGGTGCGGTGCTGGGCATCTCGGCGGGCACAGTAAGCTGGCGGATGAGCGCGATCCGCACCGCGCTGCGGGCGATGGCTGCAGCAGAGGAGGAGGGGATATGAGCGACGAGCTCGACAGGCTCCAGAACGCCCTGCGCGACGCACCCCCCGCGCCGGCACCCCAGGCGCGCGCGCAGGCTTTGGCCGCGGCCATGGCGGCCTTCGATGCCGAAGCCGAAAAAAATCCGACCGGCACCCAAGCAGCCGATGCGCGGCTGCGTTCCAAAAAGACCCGGCCGCATTGGGCGGCGCGGCTTTTTGGAGGATTGCAGATGCCCAGCCTCACTCTCAAATCCACGCTGTTGGGCGGCGCGTCGCTCGCCGTTCTGGCCCTGGGGGTGGTGATCGTTCAGGATCCCGACCTGCTCGACCCGCAGCCAAAACCGATCACGGTGCCGACCTCGCAGCCCGCCGAGCTCACCGACACGCGGCCGCGCACCGACATGGCCGAGGAGCGAACCGCCGATCCTGTGGTTGGCCAGATCGTCACCCGCTCCGAGGACGCATCGACCCAAAGCCCGCCGAGCGACAGCGACGCGGAAAACGCGACTGCGCCGGCCGACCCCCGGCCTGCCGAGACGCTGCGGGATGCGCCGCTGCAAGAAGCGCCCGTGCCGGCAGCCCCGGCGCCCATGGCATCGGAGCTTGCCCCGAGCGATGCGCCGATGCGCCAGCAGCTCAGCGGTCTGGAGCGCGTCCAACCGATGATGCGCCAGCCCGGCGACACGCGGCGTGCCACGCGCGAGCTTGGCCTTCTTGCACCCACGCCGCCCGGGATCGTGGCACCGGATGCCGCACCCCAGGATGCGCCCATAATCGCGCCGCCCGACCGCGACCGCTTCGAGACCAAGCCCGACAATCCGGTCAAACTTGTGGCCGAAGAGCCGGTCTCGACCTTCTCCATCGATGTCGACACCGCCTCCTATGCCTGGATGCGCCGGTCGCTCAACCAGGGCCAGATGCCCGATCCCGGTGCGGTCCGGATCGAAGAGCTGGTGAATTATTTCAGCTATGCCTACCCGGCGCCCGTGACGCGCGACACGCCGTTTGAGACCTCGGTCAGCGTCATGCCGTCGCCCTGGAACGCGGACCGCAAGCTCCTGCATATCGGCATTCAGGGCTATGAGCTGAGCGACGATGCCCGCCCCGACGCCAATCTGGTGTTTTTGATCGACGTCTCGGGCTCGATGCAGGCCGCCGACAAGCTGCCGCTTCTGGTCAATGCCTTCCGCCTGCTTCTGACCGAGCTGCGCCCCACCGATGAGGTCGCGATCGTCACCTATGCCGGCGGGGCGGGCGTGGCGCTCGAGCCCACCCCGGCGGCCGAGGCCGACCGGATCCTCGCGGTGCTGGAGCGGCTGCAGGCCGGGGGCGGCACCCGCGGCGAGGCGGGGCTGCGCGAGGCCTATGCGCTGGCCGAGGCAATGATGGCCGAAGGCGAGATCACCCGCGTGCTTCTGGCCACCGATGGCGATTTCAACCTCGGCCTCTCGTCGGATGAGGCCCTGACCGCGCTGATCGAGGAAAAGCGCGAAACCGGGGTCTTTCTCTCCGTGCTCGGCTTTGGCGAGGGCAACTATAACGACGCGCTCATGCAGCGCCTGGCCCAGAACGGCAATGGGATCGCGGCCTATATCGACAGCCTCATGGAGGCCCGCAAGGTGCTTGTCGAAGGCGTGACCGGCGCGCTTTTTCCCATCGCCAAGGATGTGAAGATCCAGATCGAGTTCAACCCCGCCACAATCGCCGAATACCGGCTCATCGGCTATGAGACCCGGGCGCTGAACCGCGAGGATTTCAACGATGACACCGTCGATGCCGGCGAAATCGGGGCGGGCCATTCGGTGACCGCGATCTATGAGATCACGCCCGTGGACAGCCCCGCCCGCGCGACCGACCCGCTGCGCTATGCCCAACCCGACAGCGCAC
>JBCDDO010000303.1:0-4311 GCA_039180245.1 Pseudomonadota bacterium
CTGCGCGCCCGGGTCGGGGATGAGGCAGTGCGGTTTCTCGACGCGACGGGGCTGGCTGAAAAGCTTCTGGGCGACGCGATCTACTCGAATGTGCTGGTGCTGGGGGCCGCCTGGCAGGCCGGGCTTGTGCCCTTGTCGGCCGAGGCGATCCGCCGGGCGATCGAGCTCAATGGCGCCGGCGTGAAGGGCAACCTGGCCGCTTTTGAGATCGGCCGCTGGGCCGCCCATGATCTGACTGCAACGATCGCGGCCATGCATGCGCCGAAAACGCCAGAAAATACCGTCGAAGAGCGCATAGCTATGCGTGAGGCGCATGTCCGCGACTGGGGCGATGCAGCTTGGGCGCAGCGCTACCGCGGCCTGGTCGATCAGGCTCTTGGCGTGGATGCGGATCTGGGCTGGGCGGTGGCGCAAGGCGCCCACAAGCTCATGACCTATAAAGATGAGTTCGAGGTCGCCCGGCTGCATGTCGAGACGTTGGAGGCAGCGCTCGACGCGCAGTTTTCCAAACGCAAACGGGTGCGGTTCCACATGGCGCCGCCGTTTTTGGGCCGCAAGGACGCGCAGGGCAGGCCCAAGAAAACCCAGTTCGGGCCTTGGATGTTTTGGGCGCTCAAACGCATGGCAGGGGCCAAGCGCTGGCGCGGCACCTGGCTTGACTTGTTCAGCCGGACCGAAGAGCGCCGGATGGAGCGGGCGCTGATCGACCAGTACTTCGCCGATATGGCCGACATCCTGGCGCGCGTCGACCCTGCCACGCGCGACGCGGCGATCGCCCTGGCAGAGCTGCCCTTGACGATCCGCGGCTTTGGGCATGTCAAAAAGGCCAATGCCGACACTGCCGCCCTTCGCCGTGACGAGCTGCTGGCCGTTCTTCGGGCCGGCGGCGCCCCGGCCACCCAAGCCGCCGAGTAGCGGATATGCCTCAGGCGGCGCTGGGCGACATCACGCTTCACTATGAGCGGGAGGGCAACGGGACGCCCCTGATAGCTGTTGCCGGCATGGTCTCTGACAGCGCCAGCTGGGGGCCGCTCGTCCCGGGCCTTGCGTCCAGCTTCGATCTGATCCGGCCAGACAACCGCTGCACCGGGCAAACCCGGCCTTTGCCATGCGCCACGAGCATAGCTGCGATGGTTGATGACTGCATCGGCCTGCTGGATGCGCTCGACATCGACACTGCACATTTTCTGGGCCACTCGATGGGTGCGGCCATCTGCCTGCATCTTGCAGCACGGCATCCGGGCCGTGTCGGGCGCGTGGTGGCGATGTCTGGAACGGGGACTGGTTCGGCCCATGCCCGGGCCGTGTTCACCGAAATCGCCGCCCTCGCCGATGACCACGAGGATCCGGGGCGGTTCCTGCGGCTGCTCTTTCCCTGGCTGTTTTCACCGGCCTTTTTTGACCAACCCGGCGCTGTGGAGGCGGCAGAGATTGCGGCACTGGCCTACCCGCACCGACAGCCGCTTGCTGGCATGCAAGGCCAGATGGCGTTGCTGCACCAACCGGCCCCGCCGCTTGACGTCACCGCGATTGAAGCGCCGCTTCTGGTGATCGGCGGCGAAGAAGATCGCCTGGTTCCGCCGCACAGTCTTCAAGCGGCCTTCGCCGACACCATTTGGCAGACGCACAGCAGGCCGGCGGTCACGATCCTGCGCGGCGCGGGACACTCGGTACATTGGGACGCGCCGGGGGCCGTGCTGGCCTGCATTCTGGATTTCTTGACCGCTGAGCGCTGAGCCCGCGCCGGGATGGTGCCTATGCTGCTGCGACCACGACACGCCGCTATGTGCGGCATCCAAACCAGTTCCAGCGCGGTGTTTCCACCCGATCGTCACGACTCGGCCTATCCCCTTGACAATATACGAATAAGAATTTTTGTCGGGTTCTACGACAATTGCCCAATACTCGTATGGCAACTGTGAGTTGTGCCTGCAAGCACGCTCAATTTCACCGGGAAGGTGCCCTGCAACCGTAAGTATCCGATCTGCCTTCTTTTCAATTTTGCGTGTCGGACGCAGTGTGCATATATCGCCTTTTTCCACAGTTTTTCTGAGATTATTGGGGATAAGCGGAAAAATGCCAGTTTTTTTCTTGATCCAACGCGACCGAAATGCTTAATCCCTGACGTGAGCGTTGCGCATACGGGGTGGGGGCTCCGAAGCCTAGCGCTGAATGGCAGAGACGGGTTGCTTAGTGCTTGGGGACCTGTCGGTAGGGCCCTCGCGACGGGTTCCCGGCTCTGCCATCTGTTTCACATGTACCGGGTCTGACGCGGCGCGCGCCTCTTTCGCGCCGCACGTGCCTGGTGTAGCCAATGGCCCATGACGCACACGCATTCCCTGGGTTCTGCCGACCGCCCCGATCGCAACGGCAACGGAGCCCCCGGCAAAACCATGCCCAAGCGCCAGCCGCCCAGCATCGGCATGGTCAGCCTCGGCTGTCCCAAAGCGCTGGTCGACAGCGAACGCATCCTCACCAGGCTGCGCGCCGAGGGGTACGCCGTGTCGCCCGATTATGCCGGCGCGGATGCGGTGATCGTCAACACCTGCGGCTTTCTCGACAGCGCCAAGGCCGAGAGCCTGGCGGCCATCGGAGAAGCGGTGGCCGAAAACGGGCGGGTGATCGTCACCGGCTGTTTGGGGGCCGAGGCCGACACCGTTCGGGCGGCGCATCCCAAAGTGTTGGCCGTCACCGGACCGCAGCAATATGAGGCGGTCTTGGACGCGGTGCACAGTGCCTCGCCGCCCTTGCCCGATCCGCTCATCGATCTTATCCCCGCCGGCGGCGTGCGGCTGACCCCGCGGCATTACGCCTATCTGAAGATCTCCGAGGGCTGCAACCACGCCTGCCGCTTTTGCATCATCCCATCGATGCGCGGAAAGCTCGTCTCGCGCCCGGCACATGCGGTCATGCGCGAGGCGCAGGCCCTTGTTGAGCGTGGCGTGCGTGAACTGCTTGTCATCAGCCAGGACACGTCGGCCTATGGGGTCGATATCCGGCATGCCGAGGCGAAGGGCCATCGTGCCCACATCACCGACCTTACGCGCGACCTGGGCCGGCTCGGCGCTTGGGTGCGCCTGCACTACGTCTATCCCTATCCGCATGTGCGCGACCTGGTGCCCTTGATGACCCAACAGGCGGAGACGGGCGGGCGCGTGCTGCCTTATCTCGACATTCCCTTCCAGCATGCCCATCCCGACACGCTGCGGCGCATGGCAAGGCCGGCTGCGGCTGAAAAGACGTTGGAGCGGATTGCGGAATGGCGCGCGATCTGCCCCGCGCTGACCTTACGCTCGACTTTCATCGTCGGGTTCCCGGGAGAAACCGAGGCCGAGTTTGAGACCCTGCTCGACTGGCTGGAGGAGGCCCAGCTCGACCGGGTCGGCTGCTTTCGCTATGAAAACGTCGCCGGCGCGCGCGCGAACGCCTTGCCCGATCACGTGCGCGAGGAGGTCAAGGAGGCCCGCTGGCACCGCTTCATGGAGAGGGCCCAGGCGATCTCGGCGCGCAAAATGGCGGCAAAAGTCGGAACCCGTGTCGAGGCGATCGTCGATGCCGTCGATGAAGAGGGCGCGACCTGCCGCACATGGGCCGATGCGCCGCAAATCGACGGCAATCTCTTCATCGATGACGGGTTTGAGGGGCTCACAGCCGGAGATATTGTGACCGCCAAAATAGAAGAAGCGGCGGAATACGATCTGTGGGGCGCGCTGATCGATCGGTGCTGAGCGCAGCCCGCACTGCCGGTTCTGCGGAGATCGAGGCCCGCTAGCCCTCGCGCAGCGCCACCGCCCGGCCGAAATCGGTGTCAGCAAAGATCTGCCAGACCTCGGCAATCCCGGCCTCGTTGGCCCGAAACACGACCGTGAACGGAAAATCCGCCCCCTGCCGCATGATCTTGGGCGAAAATCCGGCCACCCGTGTGTAGGTGCCCGTGCAGCGCAACCCGTCATGGCTTTTGCGCGGGGCGCCGAGTTCAAGACGGATCCGGCGCCGGCCGTCGAACACGTCGACAGTTCGGTTGCAGATCGCCCCTTTGGGTTCTGGCCGGATCAGCGTCAGCGCCGCGGCCATCGGGTCGAGCGTGCCGGTCTGGTCCTCGGGCGCAATCGCATAGGGGCGCGGGCGAAAGGGCGGATCGGCGGCGATCACCCGCGGGCGCCCGTCTTTATAGGCCACCTCAACCCGCTGACGATCATCCTCAAAGGCGCTGTCAGCCTCAAACCGCATCGGGACGAAATCGTCCTGTGCCATGGGCCCGGCAGCCTCGGCGCGAAAAAAGCCCGAATAGAGCAGCTTGGCCAGACCGAC
>JBCDDO010000304.1:0-4296 GCA_039180245.1 Pseudomonadota bacterium
AGCATGGCGCGGTTCAACCCACGATCCTTGTGGAAGTAAAACTGATAGGCCTGCGGGGTTTGGTACTTGCGGCGCAGCTCTTCCAGACTGACCGTGCCAAGGGATGAAACCCCGAACATGGTGCCGAATTTCGACGCTGCCGCCGCGACTGCCCGCTCACCCCTGTGGTGAAACAGACGCTGCAGCGCTGTCGGCGAGCAATAGATCGGCATCTCAAGCCGCTGGCCCATCACCGTGACCGACATGTCGATCTCGCCCACCCCGCGCAGCACATTCGGCACCAGATCACAGCGCTCAAAGCTTTCGGTGTTGCGCCGATAGGTGACCTCGTCATCGGCCGCGCCGTCGATATAGTTGAAGATCGGGCTGGGCAAACGCCGCTGCGCAAGCCTGCGGAAATCCTGGAAATTGTGGCAGGCCTTCAGGCCCATCGCGCGTGCTCCTTCACCCCGGCCGAATTTGGGAGGT
Source organism: Pseudomonadota bacterium (assembly GCA_039180245.1). Classification (GTDB taxonomy): domain Bacteria; phylum Pseudomonadota; class Alphaproteobacteria; order Rhodobacterales; family Rhodobacteraceae; genus J013. The sequence continues at coordinate 469 of JBCDDO010000304.1, forward strand.
TGTCTGGCTCCGATGGTGTCTGAGCAATGCAAGAAGGGCAAGGTGATCGCGCGGCTTGCGCGACGTCGCGTGCCTCATGCCGGGTGCCGCATGCCACGTGGTCGGACCCGCCCTGCATGAACCAGGCTCATGCAGCGCCCGGCGCGACCCATCGCCCGCCGATCACCAGGCCGGCAGGGCGCAGATTTTGGTGATGGGTCACGGTCTCGCCCTGCACATCGGTGAGCGCAACCGGCCCGTCGACCAGCCGCAGCAGGCTGGCATCGCCAATACCGCCTGGTGTCAGCCGGCCCAGATCGAGGCGCCGAATGGCCGCGGCCGGGGCCTCGGTCACAGCTTGGATGAGCGCTGGCAACTCCATGCCCAGCGCCAGGAACTTCGTCATGGTGGTTGGCAGGTCATGCGCCGGCCCATCAATGCAGAGCGTGTGCACATCCGACGAGATCACATCGGGCCAGAACCCGGCCGCCGCCATCGCCCGCGCCACCGGCCAGGAGAACGAGCCCTTGCCATGGCCAACATCGAAGATGACGCCACGGTCGCGGGCAGCCAGCACGGCATCCAGCAGCTTGCCCGCGCCGGTGACCGGAGCATTGGGAAAGGGCCGGCAGCAATGCGTCAGCACATCGCCCGGACGCAGCCGCGCAACGACATCGGCATAGGTTGGCGGCGGCTCGTCGATATGCGCCATCAGCGGCAGGCCGGCACGGTCGGCGACCTCGAGCGCGATGTCGAGCGGCGCAATGCCGGATGTGCCACTTGCATTGCGCCCAACCCGAACCTTGATGCCGATGATTGTGTCGGGATTGTCGCGCGCGACCTCCACGGCATCGACCGGGGCCATCAGCCGCATATCCCCGCTCTCGCCCACCATGATGCGCGAGGAAAAGGCATAGATCCCGGCAAAGGAGACATGCAGATAGGCCAGCACCCGCACCCGCGCCGTCGCTATTACATGATCGCGAAAGCCCGCGAAATTCCCGGGCCCGGCGCTGCCGGTGTCCACACAGGTGGTGACAGCGCCCTTGCGTGCATAGTCGTCGGGATCGACGCCCAGCGACGTGCCGCCCACATAGACATGGGTGTGCAGATCGATCAGACCCGGCAGAACCAAACAACCCGCAACGTCGTGTCGCTCAGCCCCCGACAGACCATCTGCGATTTCGGCAACCCGCCCGCCTGAAAAGGCAATGTCGGTGACCGTGTCCCGTCCGCTTGCAGGGTCGATCAGCCGTCCACCGGCCAGCACCAGCTCATGCATCCGCCCATCTCCCTTTGCCACCAACGCTACAGGGCGCGGTTGGCGCGCTCAAGCCGGCTGCCCTTGACCTGCCACCATTGCGTCGAGAGTGTTCGGCAAGCGACCTGCGCATTGGGAGGACAGAATGCCCAACTCCGCCGCAACCCCCGCAGAATCTGCGTCGCTCAGCGCCGCGGACCGCGCTGTCGTACAGTGGTTGGCGGCGCTGGAGGCCGCGCTGCTGGCAGAAGATGTCGAACGCGCGGTGGATCTGTTCGAACCCGATGGATACTGGCGCGATCTGGTCGCTTTTACCTGGAACATCAAGACCATGGAGGGGCGCGGGGAGATCGCGCAAATGCTGGGCGCAACTTTGGCCTCGTGCCGTCCAACGGCTTGGCGCCTGACCTCGGTCGCGCACACAGATGGCGAGGATTTTTCGGCTTGGATTGCCTTTGAGACCGTGGCGGTGCATGGCGCCGGGCGGGTCACGCTGCGCAACGGGCGGGCGCGGGTGCTGTTCACCGCTGCGACGGATCTGACCGGGTTTGAGGAGCCAAGCGGGCCCACCCGCCCGCAGGGCCTGGCGCACAAGGCCCAACGCGAGCGAGAGACCTGGACCGACCGCCGCCAGGCGCAGATCGCCCGTCTGGGGCGCGAAGACCAACCGCACACGCTGATCATCGGCGGCGGTCAAGGCGGGCTGGCCCTGGCCGCGCGGCTCAAGCAGCACGGGGTGCCGGCGCTCATCGTCGAGCGCAACGCCCGACCCGGCGACAGCTGGCGCAATCGCTATCGCAGCCTCGTTCTGCACGATCTGGTCTGGTACGACCACATGCCCTATCTGCCGTTTCCGCCGAACTGGCCGGTCTTCACGCCGAAGGATAAAATGGGCGACTGGTTAGAGGCTTACGCCCAGATCTTCGAGCTCGACATCTGGTGCGACACGGTTTGCGAGAAAGCGGTCTGGGATCCCCATGCCAAGCGTTGGGCGGTGACGGTCGTGCAACGCGGCGAGGCCATCACACTGACGCCGCGCGAGCTTGTGTTTGCCACAGGCGCCTATGGCCCGCCGCGCGAGATAGACTTGCCTGGGCGCGAGCGGTTCGCGGGCCAGGTGATCCACTCCGCGGCCTATCGCGACGGTGCGGGCTGGCGCGGGAAGCGCTGCGTTGTGGTGGGCTCGGCCAGTTCGGCGCATGATGTGGCGGTGGATCTGTGGGAGGCGGGCGCCGAGGTGACCATGCTGCAACGCTCGCCAACCATTGTGGTCCGGTCAGAGACCTTGATGGAGATGGGCTTTTCAACCTATTCCGAAGCTGCGGTCGCCGCCGGGCTGACGGTGGAGAAAGCCGACATGCTGGCCGCCTCCACCCCGTTCAAGCCCTTCGTCGACGGGCAAAAACCGCTTTGGCGCGAGATCGCGCAGCGGGATGCCGACTTCTACGCCGCCTTGGGCGCGGCCGGCTTTGCCTATGATTTTGGCGAGGATGGCACGGGGCAGATGGCCCGCGCGCTGCGCACCGCGTCGAATTTCTACATCGATGTGGGCGGCTCGGAGCTGATCGCCCGCAAAGAGATCGGGCTGGAACCGGGGGCGCAGGTCGACAGCCTGACCGAGACCGGGCTGCGGCTGACCGATGGGCGCGCGATCGCGGCTGATCTCATCGTCGCCTGTATCGGCTATGAGAGCATGAATGAGAGCGTCGCAACGATCGTGTCGCGTGAGGCGGCAGACTTGGTGGGCCCCTGTTGGGGGCTCGGCTCCGGGGTGCGCGGCGATCCCGGCCCGTGGCAGGGCGAGCTGCGCAACATGTGGAAGCCCACCGCGCATGACGGGCTTTGGTTCCACGGCGGAAACCTGGCGCTGTCGCGGTTCTACTCGAAATACCTGGCCTTGCAGCTTAAGGCGCGCTTGGAGGGGCTTGACACCCCGGTTTATGGCCGCCCGGCGCCCGGGCAGCCGACATCTGATCCGCCTGGCCGCGCCTAGACAGGCTTATAGGCCACCGCTTCGATTTCCACCGCGATGTCGAGCATAAGCCGCGATTCAGCGGTGGATCGCGCCGGTGGCTCGCTTGGAAAGAACTCTGCATAAACCGCGTTGAAACCGGCGAAATCCGCGCGATCGCGCAACCAGCACATGGTCTTGACCACATCGCTCATCTCGCAGCCGGCCAGTGCCAAGGCCGCCTGCAGGTTTTCCAGAACCTGGCGGGTTTCGGCCGCGATGCCGCCCTCCACGATCTTGCCATCGGCTCCGACCGGCACCTGGCCCGATGCGAAGACGAAATCGCCGGCCCGCACCGCAGGCGAAAGCGGCACAGTGCTGGAGCCGAAGACCTGCTTGGGCATGGTGACCTCCTGTTGCGGTTGACCTCAGGATGACCGGCAGCCACCCGCAAAAGCAAGCCCGGACCGGCGCCTGCAGACGCGCCGATCCGTCCTTAGGCTAAGGCCGGGATCTGATTTATGCCCGGCTGTCTGCGGTGCGGCCCGGCATCAGCCAGACCCAAAAGCTCAGAATGATCGCGCTCGCCGAGACCAGCGTCATGATTGTGCCGGGTACAAAATTGACATGGCCCGGG
>JBCDDO010000305.1:0-4295 GCA_039180245.1 Pseudomonadota bacterium
AACACGACCGTCTCGCGCCCCGGTCTCAGCGGGCCGCATGCCGGCGAGGCCGGCGGGCTCTCCGGCCCACCCCTGGCGCCCATGGCCCGGAAGACCCTCGCCACGCTCTACAGCGCTGTCGGCGGGCGCATCCCGATCATCGCAGTGGGCGGGATCGACAGCGCCGAGGAGGCCTATGCCCGGATCCGCGCCGGCGCCTCGGCCGTGCAGCTTTACACCGCGCTCACCTATCACGGGCTGTCGCTTGCAGCCCGCATGGCGCGCACGCTCGACGCGCTGCTCGCCCGCGACGGGGCGGCGACCGTCGCCGAAGCCGTCGGTCAGGACGCAGGGTCGGCCAGTCGCTCCAGCGCAGGGTAGCGCAGACCCAACGTCACCCCGCGGGCCACGAACGAGATCAGGAGCGCCAGCCAAATACCGTGATTGTCAAGCCAGGGGGTCAGCGCGGCCAGCGCCAGCACATAGACGACCAGGCTGATCGCCGCGGTGTTGCGCATATCGGCGGTGCGGGTGGCCCCAATGAAGATCCCATCCAGCATCCAGGGCGCCAATCCCAGCAATGGGGCCGCGACCATATAGGGCAAGTAAAGCCGTGCCTCGGCCCGCACCGTCTCTGAGGTCGTCATCAGATCGATGATCGCACCGCCAAAAAGACCGAAGGCCAGCGCAAGCGCCAGGCAGACCACCCCGCCCCAGAGGCTGGTGAGAAGACCCGAGCGGCGCAGGCCCACACGGTCGCGCGCGCCCAATGCCTGGCCCACCATGGCCTCGGCCGCAAACGCAAACCCATCCAGTGCAAAAGCCGTGATCTCCAGAAACTGCAACAGCACCTGATTGGCTGCGAGCGGCACATCGCCAAAAGCCGAGCCGGTGAAGAGGAAACTGATGAAAATCATCTGCAACAGGAAGGAGCGGATGAGGATGTCGCCATTGACCGCCGCCATCAACCGCAATCGGGCGGCATCGAAGACCCGGGTCGTGGCGCGCCAGGCCGGCTCGGCAAACGCGTCGCGGCACAGCCACAGACCCAGGGCGAGCCCGGTTGCCTCGGCGATGAGGCTGGCCCAGGCCACGCCCTCGACCCCCCAGCCGAGCCCCAGCACGAACCAAAGATCGAGCCCGATATTGAGCCCGTTGATCCAGAGCTGAAGGACCAGAACGGGCCGTGTCCGCCCAAGCCCGATCAGCCATCCGGTGATGCCGTAGAGCGCCAGCGTGGCCGGGGCGGCCAGCACCCGGATCTCAAGATAGGCGCGGGCCAGTGTCTCGACCTCGGCCGAGGCGGGCGAGACCTGGAAGGCCGCCCAAAAGAGGGCAAGCTGCGCCGCCAGGATGATCAGCCCGAACGCCCCGCCCAGCAGCAGCGTGCGGGAAAAGATCGCCGCAACCTCCTCGCGCTGGCCGGCGCCGAAGGCCTGGGCCACCAGCCCAGAGGTGCCCATCCGCAAGAACCCAAAGAGCCCGTAGAAAAAGGCCAGGATGATCGCGCCCATGCCGACCGCGCCGATGGGCGCGGCCTCGCCCAGCTGGCCGACCACACCGGTATCGACCGCGCCAAGGATCGGCACGGTGGCGTTCGACAGCACGATCGGCAGGGCGATGCCCAGCACCCGGCGGTGGGTGACCGGCACCGGAGCAGGCGGGGGCGCGGTCGGCGGGGGCGTCATGGGCCGCCCATCATCCTCCCAGCCGCGGCATCATGAAATGGCCCGTGGCCTGGATAAAGGGGCGCGCGCGATTGTCCTGCCAGGCCTCGACATGCACCGAGGCGTAGCGGCGGCCCGAACGGTTCACGCGGCCCCGTGCATAGGCGTCGCGCGGCAGGCCGGTGCGCAGATAGTCGATGGTAAAATCGATGGTCTTGGGCATCGGCGGGAACCGTCCGGCTTCGATATCCTCGGCCCCGGCCCCGCCGCCCTCCATACGCTCCCACACCATGCTCCAGGCAAGCTCGACAATCGCGGTGATCTCCAAGAACCCGCCTGTCGCGCCGCCATGCAGGGCCGGCAGGGCCGGATTGCCAATCAGATCGTCGCGAAAGGGCAAGACCGCCGTCAGCTCATCGCCGCGCCGCTCGAACGCCGCCCCCAAAAAGGCGATATAGGGCACCCGCGCAACCAGCGCCTGAAGCGCGGCGTCGCGGCGCTGCTTGACCACCTGCACCGGCTCGGGACGCCGACGGCTCATGGCTGCAACCCTTCCTTGCCGCGGCTTTCGACGGTGAAGGCGCCGGTGGCCATAGCGACCGGATCGTCCTCGCTGCGGTCAAACGCAACCGCGCGCACAAAGGCCACATGCCTTGTGGTGTGATAGCAGCGCGCCCGGGCGATCAGGCCGGAGCCGGGTTCCGAGGCGCGCATATAATCGATGCGCAGATCGATCGTCGCGGTGGCGGCGGGGCGGTCGGGATGCAGGAGCACCGCGGTCCCGCAGCAGCTGTCAAGCAGTGCAGTGACCACCCCGCCATGCAGCACACCGGTGTCTGGATCGCCGACCAGCCGGGCATCATAGGGCACCGAAAGCTCGGCCCAGCCCGGCCCGGCATCGCCCAACGTCAGACCCAGGGCCTTCGAGAACGGAATCGCCTCGGCCACAACACGGGCCAGCGCGGCCAGATCGATCTTGGCCCCAGCTTCGCTTTTGGCCCCCTCATCGCTGCTCATCGGCCCTCTCTTTCAACCCAGGCCCCTGCTTGGAGCATATCGGCGAGGGCGTGACAACGGCGCGATGCGGCACCACCCAATGCGCGAACCGCAACGGTTGATTGCAAGCCGCAAGAAGCCGATACTCGCGCGCAGGGAGACAGCGCGCATGCCCGAAGGCTATGCCACAATCAGCGAGGTTTGCGCCGAATTCGGCGTCACGCAGCGCACGCTGCGCTATTACGAATACATCGAATTGCTGGCCCCGCGGCGCGACGGCACGCGCCGGCTTTATTCGGCCCGCGACCGGGCGCGCCTGTCGCTGATCCTGCGCGGCCGCAAGTTCGGCTTTTCGCTCGAAGCGATCCGCCAATGGCTGGCGCTTTACAATGATGGCCGCGACCAGACGGCGCAGGTTGAGAAATGGATCGAGAGCGCAGCAAAGCGGCTTCAAGATATGGAGCGTGAGCGCGCGGAACTCGCCAAACTGATCGACGAGCTGCGCGAGTTGCATGATGACGGGGTCGCATGGCTCGACGCCCACGCACCCCGGCGCACAGGCTCGACCGGTTGACCCTGTCGGTTTGCCCATGCGACCGCCACGCTGACGTTGCGTTACGTTGACGTCAACGTAAGCGTTTGGGCTTGCCGCATCGGCACGCGCGCGTCACGATGCCGGCATGACCAACTGCACATCCGATATCGACCCGGCGAGCCATCACAGCCCCGACCTGGCAATAGATCCAGGCGTTTACGGGATCGGGGATCTTTGCCGCGAGTTTGAGGTCACACCGCGCACCTTGCGGTTTTATGAAGACAAAGGCCTGCTTGCCCCGGCCCGCGACGGGCAGCGGCGGCTTTACTCGGCACGCGACCGGGCCCGGATCCGCCTGATCCTACAGGGCCGGCGGTTTGGCTTTGCGCTTGATGAGATGCGTGAGTTGCTCGACCTCTACGACATCGGGGATCGCGGCCGCATGCAGGCCCACCGGATCATCGACCATGCCGAGCAGCGACTGGCCGAGATGGAAGCCCAGCGCGCCGAACTTGACACTGCAATCCGCGAACTGCGCACGCTCATTGCCGAACGGCGCATCTTCGCCGCCCAACCGACCGCGTCCTAAGGGAGAAAACGATGCCCAGCTATACCCCGCCCCTGCGCGACATGAAATTCGTTCTGCATGAGGTGCTGAAGGTCCAGGATCAAAAGATCACCGGCTATGAGGACCTCACCGAGGATTTCACCGGCGCCGTGCTGGAAGAGGCCGGCAAAATTGCCTCGGAAGTGCTCGCCCCGCTCAACTTCTCGGGCGACCGCGAGGGCTGTGTGTTGGAAAACGGCGTCGTGCGCACGCCCAAGGGCTTCAAGGAGGCCTTCGATCAGCTGCGCGAGGGCGGCTGGACCGGGCTTGACTGCGCCGAAGAGTTCGGCGGCCAGGGTCTGCCCTATGTGATGGGCACGGCCGTGGGCGAGATGCTGGTCTCCGGCAATCTGGCCTTCATGATGTATCCCGGCCTCACCCATGGTGCCTATTCGGCCATCAATCTGCATGGCAGCCAAGCCCAGAAGGAGACCTACCTGCCCAAGATGGTCACCTGCGAATGGACCGGCACCATGAACTTGACCGAGCCGCATTGCGGCACCGATCTGGG
>JBCDDO010000306.1:0-4277 GCA_039180245.1 Pseudomonadota bacterium
CAAGCGGGGTGGCATCGATCATCTGGCGCCGCGCTCCGTCCTGATCCTTGAAGGCCGAGCGCAGGCTGGAGGTCATCACCCCGCCAAGGGCCACGGCATTGACCCGGATCGCATTCGGCGCCAAGGCAACGGCCAGCGAGCGGGTCATCTGGTCGACCGCCGCCGAGGTGATCGAATAGGCCATCAGTTCGGGCAGCGTACGGCGCGACGCAATCGAGGAGATGTTGACGATCGCGCCATGCCCGCCTTGCGGCACAGCGCTGCGGGCTTCGGCCTGGGCGATCATGCGCCGGGCCACGGCCTGGCTGAGGGCCATGGGCGCTTTTACGTTTTGAAAGAACAGCGCCTCCAGATCGGCGGCGGCACTTTCAAGCGGGTCGCCCGCTATGAGCTCGCGCGAGGCATTGACCAGCACATCGACATGATCGTAGCTGTCGATCGCGAGGGCCAGCAGGTTGTTGACCGACAGCCGCTCGCGCAGATCGCAGCTGAAGGTCACGGCCTCAACGCCGGAATCGCGCAGATCGGCGCCCTCTTGCTCCAGCCGCTCGGTTGCAGTGTCCGACAGCACCAGCTGCAGGCCGAGCTCGGCGAGGTGCCGCGTGATGGCCAGCCCCACGCCCGTGGCAGCCCCGGTCACGATGGCGGTCCTGCCCTCCATCATCTCGCATTCTCCCCTTGCGGCCACGCAGATCCGCACGCCTCGGCACAGACTAGCCGCTGCGCCGCGCCGATCCATGGCAAAGTTGCGCTTGCCCCGGCAGCGGCCTGCCACAAAACTGGAGCCAAAATGCGGAGGAGCGCCAGACATGACCCTGACATCCTACAATAAGGAGCTGCCGCGTCGGCCGGCCAATTTCCAGCCTCTCACGCCGCTCACCCTGTTGGAGCGCGCAGCGACGGTGTTTCCCGACCATGTCGCGGTGGTGCATGGCACGGCCGACCAGGGGCTGCGTTACAGCTCCCGCGCCCTTTATGACCGCGCGCGGCGCCTCGCGCATGCCCTGGACATGGCCGGCATCCAGCGTGGCGACACGGTGGCCTGCCTGCTTTTCAACACCCCGCCGATGCTGGAGGCCCATTACGGCGTGCCGATGACCGGCGCGGTGCTCAACGCGATCAACACCAGGCTGGATGCCGATGGCGTGCGCTTTATCCTCGATCACGGCGAGGCGAAGCTTCTGATCGTGGACAGCGAGCTTGTGCCGCTGGCCCAGGCGGCGCTGTCCCAGGTCAAGTCACGCCCGATCATCGTCGAATATGCCGATCCGACTGTCGCGCCCCCCGCAGACCGCGCGGGCAGCGATCTGGGCGGCGAAGACTATGAGGATTTCATCGCAACGGGGCGCGATGATTTTGCCTGGCAGATGCCCCGGGATGAGTGGGACGCCATCGCGCTCAACTACACCTCGGGGACAACCGGCGATCCAAAGGGCGTCGTCTACCACCATCGCGGCGCGATGCTGCTTGCCCAGTCAAACGCGCTGCACGCCCAGATGGGGCCGCATCCAGTCTATCTGTGGACCCTGCCGATGTTTCACTGCAATGGCTGGTGCTTTCCCTGGACCCTGTCGGCAGTGGCGGGCACGCATGTCTGCCTGCGCCAGGTGCGGGCGGGCGCGATGTTCCAGGCAATTGCCGATTATGGCGTGACCCATATGTGCGGCGCGCCGATCGTGATGTCGACGCTTCTGAATGCCAGCGCTGAGGAACGGCGCGACATGCCGCATCGGGTTGAGTTCCTGACCGCAGCCGCCCCACCGCCCGAGACGGTGCTGGCCGCCATGGCCGGGGCGGGCTTTCACGTCACGCATCTTTATGGGCTGACCGAAGTCTACGGCCCGGCGGTGATCAATGACTGGCATGACGAATGGGATGCGCTCGCGCCCGAAGATCAGGCGCGGATGAAGGCGCGGCAGGGGGTGCGCTATGTCGCGCTCGAGGCGTTGGATGTGCGCGATCCCGAAAGCGGCGCACCGGTGCCCGCGGATGGCGAAACCCTGGGCGAGGTCACCTTCCGCGGCAATGTCGTGATGAAGGGCTATTTTCGCAATCCAACAGCGACCGACAGGGCGTTGAAGGATGGTTGGTTCTGGTCTGGCGATCTCGCTGTCCGGCATCCGGACGGCTACATCCAGCTCAAGGATCGCTCGAAAGACATCATCATTTCCGGCGGCGAAAACATCTCCTCGATCGAGGTTGAGGACACGCTCTATGCGCATCCGGCGGTGGCCTTCTGTGCGGTTGTGGCCAAGCCGGACGAGAAATGGGGCGAGACGCCTTGCGCCTTCGTCGAACTCAAACCCGGCACGGCGGTCGAGGCCGAGGCGTTGATCGGCTTTGCACGGGCGCGGCTGGCGCATTTCAAATGCCCCCGCACAGTGGTGTTCGGCGAGCTTCCCAAGACCTCGACCGGCAAGATCCAAAAATTCGCCTTGCGCGAGAAAGCACGCGGCTTGGCGGACTGACCCGCGCTCAGCCCATGTCCGCGCGCAGGGGCGATCAGCGCGGTTTGCGCCGCGGCCGCGCGGCCGTGAGGATCTTGTACCCGCCCGAGACCTGGGGCGCGTCGACCTCGATGAACTGGGCATCAAGCGCGGCCTCATAGGGAAGCTGGCGGTTTGCCACCAGCGTCAGGCGCCCTTTTGGCGCCAGAAGCCGTGCCGCGGCCGCAATGAAGGCTTGGCCAAGCGATGGATCGGCCATGCGCCCGTCATGAAAGGGCGGGTTGGTCACGACATGATCGACGCGCGTCTCCGGCGCGGGCAGGGCGGTCGCATCGGCCCAGTGAAACGCCGCGCGGGGGTCGGTGACATTCGCGCGGGCGGCCGCAAGGCTCGCAAAATCGGCCTCGTAAAGGCCCAGCTCGGTCATTGCCGGGTTGGTCTGCAGAAGCTCCGCGGCAAGCCAGCCATAGCCCGCGCCAAGCTCGGCCACCTTGCCCGAAAGCCGCCCTGCCAGGGTTTGGGCCAAAAGCTGCGAGCCGGGATCGGCATGGGCCGGGCTGAACATGCCCGGTGCCGTCACGAAGCCTTGGGCATTCGGGGCAGGGCGTGCCGTGGCCTCAAAGGCTGCAAGACGGCTGGCGACGTCCTCGGCCAGGGTTTCGGGCCTGGCAAAGACCACGACCTTGCCGTGACCTTTCGAATAACGCTCGGCGCCGAGCAGACCGCGCAATGTGCCCGCAAGCGTGTCGATCCCATCGGTCTTGGCGCCCGAGATCGCAACGATCCCACCGGGGCGGGTCAGCCGGGTGAGTGCGGCCACCAAGCCAAGCGTTTCAGCCCGCGCCCGGGTGGCAAGCAGACAGGCCGCTGCATACCCGTCGTCTGATGGTGGAGGCAGGTCGGGGCGGCATTCATAGCCAGCACGGATCAGCGCATCATGCGGCCCTTTGCTGGGCTGCACACATGTCAGCCGGGAGGCATCGAGCTGCGCCAGCGCCGGGCCCAGACGCGCGCCCACCAACAGCACGGGGCCGTCCGGCCAGGTAAAAAGCCCAGCGTCGCCTGCAAGGATCAATCGCTCGAGCGCATCCATCGCTCACCCATAGTCGATCTCTCTGCCAGGCTGAAGCGAACTTCCTTGACCGTCGCGGCGCAAACCCCCTAAGGGGCAGGAAGGATGGAGGGGGGTCATGCCGGTCGATCCAACAACACTGCTTGCCTTCGCAGCCACATCGATCCTGTTGCTCATCGTGCCGGGCCCGACCGTGCTGATGGTGATGAGCCAGGCCATGGCCCATGGCCGCAGCGTCGGCACGGCAAGCGTCGCCGGCGTGGCGCTGGGCGATCTGGTCGCCGCGACGCTGTCGGTCTCGGGGCTTGGCGCGCTGCTCGCGGCCTCGGCGACGGCCTTCACGATCGCCAAACTGATCGGCGCGGCCTGGCTTGTTTGGCTGGGCCTGCGTTTGATGCTGGGACGGCGCACGGCGACCGTCGACACGCGCGCGGCACGTCCATCGCCCAGCCGGCGGGTTTTTCGCGACGCGTTCCTCGTGACGGCCACAAATCCCAAGGGGATTTTGTTCTTCCTTGCCTTTGTGCCGCAATTCATCGATCCGGTCCGGCCATTTGCCGCCCAAGCGGCCATCTTCGTTCTTGTTTTCACCGGTCTGGGGGCTTTGAACGCGGCGGCCTATGTCTGGGCCGCCGACCGCATGCGCCGGGCGTTGCGCCGGCCCCGGCTGATCGATGCGGTGGCTCGCACCGGCGGGGCCCTGCTGGTCGCCGCCGGGCTTGCCGCTGCCTTTACCCGTCGCACGGCCTGACGCCCGC
>JBCDDO010000307.1:0-4270 GCA_039180245.1 Pseudomonadota bacterium
GATTTTCGGGCCTTTGCGGATGGCTATGTCGCCACGGCCGCCGATGTGGAGGCCGAGCTGGCCCGCATCGGGCATGAGCTCGCCGCCGGCGACATCGTGCTGGTCAACACCGCCGCGGCGGCGGCTTACGGCACCCCGGCCTATGTTGCGACGGGCTGCGGAATGGGGCGCGAGGCCACGCTCTATCTCACCGAACGGGGCGTGCGCGTGACCGGCACCGATGCCTGGAGCTGGGACGCCCCTTTCGTGCACACTGCCAAGAAGGTGGCCGAAACCGGCGACGCATCGCTGATTTGGGAGGGTCATCGCGCCGGCATGGTGCGGGGATATCTACATATAGAAAAGCTCGCCAATCTTGATGTGCTGCCTGCCACGGGCTTCGAGGTCATCTGCTTTCCCGTCAAGATCAAAGCCGCCAGCGCGGGCTGGTGTCGCCCAGTGGCTGTCCTCAAGGAGTGAGCATGACCAAAACCATCATCACCTGTGCAATCACCGGGGGCATTCACACGCCCACCATGTCGAGCGCCTTGCCAGTGACCGCCGATGCAATCGCCGAACAGGCGCTTGGCGCGGCCGAGGCGGGTGCTGCGATCCTGCACCTGCATGCCCGGCATCCCGACAATGGCGCGCCGTCGGGCCAGCCTGAGCATTACGCGTCCTATCTGCCGCGGCTCAAACAGGCGACCGATGCGGTGCTCAACATCACCACCGGCGGCTCGCCCTCAATGACGGTTGAGGAACGGATCGCGGCGGCGACGCAATTCTCGCCCGAGATGTGCTCGCTCAATATGGGCTCGATCAATTTCGCGCTGCACAAGCTGGCTGGCCGCTATTCGGACTGGAAAGAGGATTGGGAGGAGCCGTTCCTGCGCGGCACCGAGGCCAACATCTTCCGCAACACCTTCACCGATATCCGCGAGATCTCGGCGCTTTTGGGCGGCGAGACCCATCGCATCCGCTTCGAACATGAATGCTACGATGTCGGGCATCTCTACAATCTCAAGTTCTGCCTCGATAACGGGTTCTTCGAAGGACCCGTCTTCGTGCAATTCGTCATGGGAATTTTGGGCGGCATCGGTGCCGATATCGAAAACCTGCTGTTCCTGAAAAAGACCGCCGACAAGCTGCTGGGCAATGACGGGTATCACTGGTCGGTGGTCGCCGCGGGGCAGCAGCAGATGAAGCTTGCCGCCGTCGCGGCCCAACTTGGCGGCAATGTGCGGGTGGGGCTGGAGGATTCGCTCTACATCGCCCGCGGCAAGCTTGCCAAATCCAATGCCGAGCAGGTCGAGAAGATCCGCGAGATCCTGGCCCTGCAGGGCAATGAGGTTGCAAGCCCCGACGAAGCCCGCGAGATCCTGGGCCTTAAAGGCGCGGACCGGACCAATATCGGAGCACCGCTATGACCGCCATCGTCACCCGCGCCCCGCAAAAACCCGAGCTGACCAGTATGGCGGCGTTTCCGCGGCCGGTGATGAAACCGGGCGAGCCGATGCGCTTTGCATATGAGGTGATTGCCGCACCCGGGCCTGGCCAGTCCAAGCGGGGCGTGATCATCAGCCCGCGGGCCGATTACAGCTCGTGGGAAATCCGTTGCGATGAAGGCACCGGCATGGGCGGCGAGGACGATGCCCCCTCGCCGCTTGGCTATCTGATCATCGGGGTGGCGTTCTGCCTGCTCACCCATATTCAGGGCTATCTGCACAAGGCCCCGATGCCGATCGATGCCATCAAGGTCGAGATCCGGGCCGAGTACGCCACGCTTCCGGCCGAGCCCGCCCAGGGCCAGCAGGGCCAGGGGATGTGCGACGCCTATACCTGCCATGTGCTGGTCGACAGTCCGGCGCCGGAGGCGGAGTTGCACAATTTGATCGGCGTGTGCCGGGATGCCTGCATGGCCATTGCGACCGTGGCAACAGCGGTGCCGACGACGACGCGGGTCTTTCTCAACGGCGCGGCAGAGGGTGTCGCCGTCTGACGTCGTTGCAGGGCAGGGCCACGCGTCGGCTGCGTCAGCAATAGCGTTCCGGCCCCGTCCATTGCGCGTCCGAATACCGGTCGCCATGCGCCCATCCCACCGGCAACACGCTCTCGATCCGGTCGAGATCGTCCTGCGAGAGAATGAGCTCGGCACCCGCGACGCATTCGCGGAAATGCGGCACAGACCGGGAGCCGGGGATCGGGATCACATGCGGTCCCCGGCTCAGCAACCAGGCATTGGCCAGCGCCGCGGCACTGGTGCCCATCTCCGCCGCCAGGCGTCGGAACGCATCGGTGAGTCGCAGGTTCTCGGCCAGGTTTGGCTCCATGAAGCGCGGGTTTCCGGCAAGAAACGGCAGCTCGGCGAGCCGCTCCCGCGGGATCGGCGCGTCGGTCAGCAGCGACCGGCCGACCGGCGAGAACGCCACCATGGCAACGCCGAGCTCGGCACAGGTCTGCACAAGGCCAAGATCGGGAAAGCGGGTCGAAAGCGAGTATTCCGACTGCACCGCCGCAACAGGAAAGGCCGCCATCGCCCGCCGCAGGGTTGACGGGGCGACCTCCGACAGTCCGATCGCGCGGGTCTTGCCCTTTTCGACAAGCCGCCCGAGATTGGCGGCGGTCTCTTCAGCCGTGAAGCGCGGATCGCGCCGGTGTGCATAAAAGAGGTCGACTGTTTCAACGCCCAGCCGCTGCAGCGATTTGTCGAGCTCGGCCTCGAGATGTTCGGCGGAATTGTCAAAACACCGGTTGCCGTCGGCATCGCGGGTGATGGTGGCTTTGGTGGCGATCACGAATGCGTCCCGGGCGCTGGGATTTGCCGCAAGGTATGAGCCGATCGCGCTCTCCGATTTGCCCATGCCATAGACATTTGCCGTGTCGAGATGCGTCACCCCAAGCTCGCGGCACGTATCTAGGATCGCGTGGCTTTCCGCCTCATTCGTCGGCCCGTACATGTCCGAAAAGGACATCGCGCCATAGCCGATCGCCCCGATCTCTGGTCCGGTGGCCCCCAATTTGCGCGTCTGCATGGTCAATCCTGCTGTTGTCTCCGCAAGCCCGCGCCGACCGGCTGCGCCGGGGCACGGATGACGTGTCGATGATCATTGATGCCCTGTCTCCCTAAGCCGGACGCGCGCCAATGCCAACCGTCCAAACCGATGGTCTCCGCGCATGGTCGCTCGGGCGCGGACCCGGCCCTGGATGGTGGCAGAGATCCGGGCCGTGCGGCTGACCTTGGGCGGTTGCAAATCCCGGGCAGTGTGGTTGAAGACAGCTGTGAAGGAGAAGACATGCCGGTCGTTGAGGAGAACACCTGGCGTGGCATCGGTATTTTGCCCGACGCCCCGCTGCCCGTTGCCGACCCGTGCACCGTTGCGCGGCTGCTGCAGATATGCCCCCGCCACGGCGAAACGCCCCTGCATCGCAGCGCAGAGCTTGCCGACCTGTCCGGGGTGCAAAGTGTTTGGATCAAGGATGAACGGCGCCGCATGGGGTTGGGCAGCTTCAAGGCGTTGGGCGCGGCCTTTGCCATTGCCCTGGACGCCAAGAACAGCCTGCGGGACGCCTGGTCGACCGCGCTGGCCGGTCGCACCTATGTGACGGCGAGCGCCGGCAATCACGGTCTGTCGGTCGCGGCAGGCGCGCGTGTCTTTGGCGCCCAGGCCGTCGTCTATATTGCCGACACCGTGTCGCAGAGTTTTGCCGACCGGCTGGCCGCGCTGGGCGCCACGGTTGTCCGCGAGGGTCAGGAATATGAGGCGAGCATGCAGGCGGCCGAGCGGGCCGCCGCGGCTCACGGATGGTCGCTCTTGTCCGACAGCTCTTGGGGCAGCTATACCGAACCCGCCCTGCGCGTGATGGAGGGCTATCTGCAGCTCGCGCAGGAGGCGGCGTGCCAGATCACCGCGCCCCCGACCCATATTCTGCTGCAAGCGGGCGTCGGGGGGATGGCCGCTGCAGTGGCGGCCCATGCGCGCAAGACCTGGGGCGACGGGCCCAAGATCCTGGTCGTTGAGCCTGCCTTCGCGCCGGCGTTGATCGAGAGCATCCGCGCAGGCGCGCTCGTCACTGCCTCGGGTCCGGTTTCAGGCATGGGGCGGCTCGATTGCAAGACGCCGTCGCTGGTGGCGCTGGCGGGGCTGTCGCACGACGCCGATCAGTTCGTCACCATCACCGAGGCGGAAGCCGAGGCCGGCGTGGCTGTGCTGGCGCGGCTCGGCTTTGCAACCACGCCCTCGGGCGGGGCCGGGATCGCCGCCCTGCTCGCCGGGCTCGATCTTGGGCCGCA
>JBCDDO010000308.1:0-4196 GCA_039180245.1 Pseudomonadota bacterium
CATCTGGTGCATGCCGGCGACCGGGCCCGGGAATGGGAGATGCGGCTGGAAGGCGCCTCCTATGAGGAGATCGCGCGTGCAGGCGGCGGGATCCTCTCGACCATGCAGGCGGTGCGCGCGGCCGATGAGGACGCGCTGGTCGCCGCCAGCCTGCCCCGGCTCGACGCGCTGTTGGCCGAGGGGGTGGGCACGGTCGAGATCAAATCGGGCTATGGGCTGACCATTGCCGATGAGGTCAAGATGCTGCGCGCCGCCCGGCGCCTGGGCGGTCTGCGCCCGGTGCGCATCGTCACAAGCTGGCTGGCCGCCCATGCCGTGCCGCCCGAATATCGCGGCCGGGCCGATGCCTATCTCGATGAGGTCGCGATCCCCGGTCTGGCCGCGGCCCATGCCGAAGGCCTGGTCGATGCGGTGGACGGGTTTTGCGATGGCATCGCCTTTACCCCGGCGCAGACCGCGCGGGTCTTTGCTGCCGCGGCCGCGCTCGGCCTGCCGGTCAAGCTGCATGCCGATCAGCTCTCGGATCTGGGCGGTGCCGCGCTGGCGGCTGCGCATGCCGCGCTGTCGGCCGATCATCTGGAATATCTGTCGCCCGAGGGCATTGCCGCATTGGCTGCTGCCGGCACGGTCGCGGTGCTGCTGCCGGGGGCTTTTTACATGCTGCGCGAAACCCAGGCCCCGCCGGTTGCGGGCTTGCGCGCGGCCGGCGTGCCGATGGCCGTGGCGACCGATGCCAATCCCGGCTCCTCGCCGCTGCTTTCGCCGCTTTTGGCGATGAACATGGCCTGCACGCTGTTTGGATTGACCCCGGAGGAGGCGATGGCCGGGGTCACCCATATCGCAGCCCAGGCGCTGCGGTCCGAGGCCGGGCGGCTGGTGCCGGGCGCACCCGCGGATCTGGCGATCTGGAATGCGGTTTCGCCCGCGCAGCTTGCCAATGCGATGGGGCACCGGCCGTTGGCCTGGCGCATCCATGCGGGGGCCGATGTCTGAGGTCGAAACCCTCACCCCCGGACGCGTCACCCTGGCGCAGCTTCGGCGCATCCATGGCGGCGCGGGCGCCCGGCTGGACGCGCGTTGCGCGGCGGGGATTGTCGCTGCATCGGCGCGTGTGGCTGAGGCTGCCTCGGGTTCAGTCGCGATCTATGGCGTGAACACAGGCTTCGGCAAGCTTGCCTCGACGCGCATCGCGCCCGAGGACACTGCGCAGCTGCAGCGCAATCTGATCCTGTCGCATTGCGCGGGTTTTGGTGCCCCGCTGCCCGCGGCAACGGTGCGGCTGATCATGGCGCTCAAGCTGGTGTCGCTCGGCCGTGGCGCGTCTGGCATCCAGCCCCAAACCGCGGCCCTGATCGAAGCGTTGCTGGCGGCTGGCATCACCCCGGTCATCCCCGGCCAGGGGTCGGTCGGCGCGTCGGGTGATCTGGCCCCGCTTGCGCATCTTGCGGCGGTGCTGATCGGCGAGGGCGAGGCGGAGCTCTCCGGGCGCCGGATGCCGGCGGCCGCGGCGCTGGCCGATGCGGGTCTTGCGCCGGTCACGCTGGGCGCCAAGGAGGGGCTGGCGCTGATCAACGGCACCCAGGTCTCCACCGCGCTGGCGCTCACCGGGCTCTTTGCGGCCTGGGATGCCGCCTGGTCGGCGCTGACCACCGGGGCGCTGGCCACCGATGCCGCAATGGGCTCGACCGCGCCGTTTCGCGCCCAGATCCACATGCTGCGCGGCCATGCCGGCCAGATTGCCGCCGCCGCCTGCCTGCGTGATCTGCTTGCCGGCTCCGAAATCCGCGAAAGCCACCGGGACGGCGACAGCCGGGTTCAGGACCCCTATTGCATCCGCTGCCAGCCACAGGTGATGGGCGCCTGCCTCGATCTGCTGGCGGGTGCGGCGCGCACCCTGGCCATCGAGGCCAATGCCGCCACCGACAACCCGCTGGTGCTGGAGGATGGCGCGATCGTGTCGGGCGGGAATTTTCATGCCGAGCCGGTGGGCTTTGCCGCCGATCAGATCGCGATCGCAATGGCCGAGATCGGGGCCATCGCCCAGCGCCGCATCGCCATGCTGGTCGATCCCGCGCTCAGCCATGGGTTGCCGGCATTTCTGTCGCCCGATCCCGGTCTGAATTCCGGCCTGATGATCGCCGAAGTGACCTCGGCCGCGCTGATGGCCGAGAACAAGGCCCTGGCCAATCCGCGCACAATCGACAGCACGCCAACGAGCGCCAACCAGGAAGACCATGTCTCGATGGCCTGCCATGCGGCGCGGCGATTGGGCGAGATGGCGGCCAATCTGCACGGCATTCTCGGCATCGAGGCGATTGCGGCGGCCCAGGGCGTGCGGCTGCGCGCGCCGCTTGCCACGGCGCCGGCCCTGCGCGACATGCTGGCCCGGATCGAAGCGGTCACCCCGCCGCTCGGCCCCGACCGGATCCTCGCCCCCGACCTTGCCGCCGCCGCGGCGCTCATCGCCAAGGGCGCGCTCTTGCCGCCGCAAAGCCCGGGGCCCGGTCAGCTATGACCGCCCAATCTCCGCCAGGCCTTTCCGGGCGCACCCCGCCACGCCGTGCCGGGCGCACCCCGCCGCGCCGTGCCGGGCGCGCCCATTTCTTCTTGGTCCAAATACTCCCGCCGGAGGCGTCCCACCGCGCCGCTGACACAGCCCGCGCCATTCCGGGCGCCTCCGGTACCGCAGCCTCTCCGGCCCAGATGGAGCTCCCCGCATGACCGGCCAGGAATCCCAGCGCCCCGACCCCGCCATTATTGTCGAAGGCACCGGCCCGGTGATCCTGGGCATGCCCCATATCGCCACCTGGCTGCCTGAGGATGTCGCCGCGGCCCTCAACGAGACCGGCCGCGCGCTGGCCGACACCGATTGGCATATCGACCGGCTCTATGACGGGCTCCTGCCCGCGGCCACGATCGTGCAGGCCACCGCGCATCGCTATGTCATCGATGTCAATCGCGACCCCGCGGGCACCAGCCTTTACCCCGGTCAAAACACCACCGGGCTGATCCCGCAGACCGATTTCGACGGCCGCCCGATCTGGAACCGCGCGCCCGATGAGAAGGCCCTGGGGTTTCGCCGCCTGAACCACCACATGCCCTATCACATGGCCCTGGCCGTTCACATCGCCCGGCTGCGCGAACGGCACGATCATGTCATTTTGGTTGACTGCCACTCCATCCGCTCGGAGATCCCGCATCTGTTCGAGGGCCGGTTGCCGGACCTCAATATCGGCACCAATGGCGGGGAGACCTGTGCACCGGCTGTCGAGGCGGCGGTGGTCGCGGCGGCCGCCGCGTCGGACTATTCCCATGTGCTCAATGGCCGCTTTCGCGGCGGCTGGACCACCCGGCATTACGGAAAACCGGCCCAGGGCGTGCATGCGATCCAGATGGAAATCGCCCAAGCGACCTATCTGGAGGCCGAAGCCCCGCCCTGGACCTTTGCGCCGGCCAAGGCCGCACCGTTGCGCGCACTGCTGGGCGAGATCCTGGCGCGGCTCGAAGCACTTGCCCTCGCAGGAGAGCTCGCATGACGCACGATCCGCGCAACAACACCCGCATCGTGCGCGCGCCGCGCGGGCCGGAGATCTCGTGCCGCGCCTGGACCACCGAGGCCGCCCTGCGCATGCTGATGAACAATCTCGACCCCGAAGTGGCCGAGAACCCGCAGGCGCTGGTCGTCTATGGCGGCATCGGCCGGGCTGCCCGGACCTGGGCGGATTTCGACCGCATCGTTGCGGCCATCGAGGAGCTCTCCGAGGACAGCACCCTCCTGGTGCAGTCGGGCAAGCCGGTGGGGGTGTTTCGCACCCATGCCGATGCGCCGCGGGTGCTGATCGCCAATTCCAACCTGGTGCCGAATTGGGCGAGCTGGGCGCATTTCAATGAGCTCGACCGCAAGGGGCTGATGATGTACGGCCAGATGACGGCCGGCTCCTGGATCTATATCGGCACGCAGGGCATCCTGCAGGGCACCTATGAGACCTTCGCCGAGGCCGGGCGCCAGCATTATGGCGGCCGGCCTCGGCGAAGGTTTCATAGGTGCCCTGCAGGATGCCCTGGGTGCCGATATAGATCCAGGAGCCGGCCGTCATCTGGCCGTACATCATCAGCCCCTTGCGGTCGAGCTCATTGAAATGCGCCCAGCTCGCCCAATTCGGCACCAGGTTGGAATTGGCGATCAGCACCCGCGG
>JBCDDO010000309.1:0-4182 GCA_039180245.1 Pseudomonadota bacterium
CATCGAAATTCCAGCGCGCATATTGCGCCTCGGCCTCGCGGAACACATCGCCATAGCTCAGCGGGATGGGGCATTGCGGGTCGTTAAAGGGCATCTCATTCCCGTTATCCTGACCCAAAATATACATCGCCAGCCGCTCCAACCCGTAGGTGAGCTCGCCCGAGACCGGGGCGCAATCATGCCCGCCGACCTGCTGGAAATAGGTGTACTGGCTCACCTCCATGCCGTCGCACCAGACCTCCCAGCCCAGCCCCCAGGCTCCCAGGGTCGGGCTCTCCCAATCATCCTCAACAAAGCGGATGTCGTGCAGATCCAGATCGATGCCGATGGCCGCAAGCGATCCCAGATAGATCTCTTGCAGATCGGGCGGCGAGGGTTTGATGATCACCTGAAACTGGTAGTAATGCTGCCAGCGGTTGGGGCTGTCGCCATAGCGCCCATCGGTGGGCCGGCGCGAGGGCTGGACATAGGCCGCGGCCCAGGGCCGGCTGCCCAGCGATCTGAGCGTGGTGCCGGGATGGAAGGTGCCGGCGCCGACTTCCATGTCATAGGGCTGAAGGATCGCACAGCCGCGCGACGCCCAATAGGATTGCAGACGCAGGATCACCTCTTGAAACGAGCGCGGCGCGGTCATGGTCTCTTCCCTGGGATGTCGATCTCGCCCGCGTTCATAGCAGTGCGCGAGGGCGCGTCAATTACGGGGGCGTCATCTGCGGGGGCGTCAATCGGCCCAAAAGCGGCGCGTGAGCAGGATGTAGACCGCAAAAAGCTCCAGCCGCCCGATCAGCATCGCCGCGGTCAGCACCCATTTGGCCGGGTCGGAGAGGCGCGCGAAATTGCCCGTCGGCCCGATCTCATCGCCCAGGCCGGGGCCGATATTGGCCAGCGCCGTCGCGGCACCCGAAACCGCCGTGATCGTGTCGAGCCCCAGCACCGACAGGATCAGCGCAATGGCGGTGAGGGTGAAGAAAAAGAGCGCAAAGAAGGCCGAGACCGAGTTGATCACCTCGCGGTCGACCCGCCGGCCCTGATAGCGCGGCACAAACACCCCATGCGGCGAGTGCAGGCTGCGGATCTGCGCCCCGATCGAGGCAATGGCGATCTGATAGCGAAAGATCTTGACCGAACAGGCGGTCGACCCCGTGCAGCCGCCGATCAGCCCGATCAGGAAAAAGACCGCAACGGCAAAGGCGCCCCAGGTCATGTAATCGGCACTGGCATAGCCGGTGCCCGACAGGATCGAGACGATGTTAAAGCTGCTCTGGCGCAGGCTTTCTTCAAGCGGCACCCCGTCCAGCACCGTACGCAGCGCCGCCATGCCCAGCGAAAGGCCCAAAATGAGGGCCAGGTAGGCGCGGATCTGCGGATCGCGAAAGAGCGGTCGCGCGGTGCCGGCGGCAAGTTGAATGAAGCGCACGAAGGGCAGGCTGGCCAGGATCATGAACAGGATCGCGACATATTCGGCCGGCCCGGCGAACCGCGCAAAGGATGCATCCCAGCTTGAAAACCCGCCCGTCGCGATGGTGGTCATTGCGTGGATAAGCGCGTCGAAAAAGCCCATGCCGGCCGCCTCATAGGCCAGCAGGCAGGCCCCGGTCAGGCCCAGATAGATCCAGCCGATCGAGACCGCAATTTCGGCCGCACGCGGCAGGATTTTGCCGAAGGTGTCAAAGCCCTCGGAGCGGAAGAACTGCATGCCCCCCACCTTCATGGCCGGCAAGAAGGCCATGGCCACCACGATGATGCCGATCCCGCCGATCCATTGCAGGATCGCGCGCCATAGGATCAGCCCAGGCGGGCGGTGCTCAAGCCCCTCGATCACGGTCGAGCCTGTGGTGGTCATGCCCGACACGGCCTCGAAGAAGGCATCCGTGAAGCCCACCCGCGGAGCCCCGATCATCATCGGCAGCGTGGCGGCGACCGGCAAAAGGCTCCAGGTCAGCGTGGTGAGCAAGAAGGTCTGGCGGATCGAGAGCCCTTGGCGGCGCCCTTGGCGGCAGGTGACCGCGATGCCCAGCCCCAAAGCGACGGTCACAAAGGCAGACATCGCAAACGCACGCCAATTGGGGCTGTTGGCGGCAAGATCTGCGATCATCGGGGCGATCATGAACAGGCCCAGCGCGGCGGTCATCAGGCCAATGACATAGAAAACGGGCCGCAGATCGATCATGGGGGCGAGGCTTCCCGAGCCGCGCCCACCCTGTCAAGCGCTCAACAGAGGGCCACGCGCAAAGCCGCCCCGTTGACGCTTTCGCCGCAGCCTCAGGATTGGACTTGGTCCCGTCTCGGTCCGTCCGGAATGCCCCAATGGTCCCAAAGAGGGTCCGCCGGACCCGCCCCGGGTCGCAAACGGCGCAAACCGACTACACAACGACAGGAAGGGCGACAAAGCGCCGCCGCGAGCGTCGATCCAGGTGTTTCGCGCCAGGTGGGAAAACCGGGCGGTCGCCACGGGCCGTCGATGGGTCAGGGCGGCGGCGGCGGCAGATCTAGGCCAAAGACATGGTCGGGATAGTCATAGCCGGGAAACATCGCCTCGCGCCGATAGGTCATGCCGAGCTTGCGCGCCGCCGCAATCGACCCGACATTGCCCGGATCGATGATCGCCACGATGCGCGCGGCATTGGGCCGGTCGGTTGCGGCAATGGCCAATCGGTTGGCCGCCGTGACGATCCCCTTGCCCCACCAGGCACGGGCGAGGCGATAGCCGATCTCCAGCTCATCGGGCCTGTGCCGGTCAAGATCGCGCACCAGCCCGGTATAGCCGATGGGTCCCGCAACCCCAGCCAGGCAGATCGCCCGTTTGCCAAGCCCACCCGGATACATGGCGCGGTGCCGCGCGATCCACTCAGCAACCGTCGCATCATCGCGCACGCCACTTTCGGAGTGGCGCATCACCTCCGGGTCGCCAAAGACCGCGCGCAAGGCCGTGAGATCCCCCGGCGTCAGCGCACGCAGATAGGGCGTCGGTCGCTCCACCAAACCGCCCTGCGTCAGAAATCGGTCGGTGCGCCGCCCTCAGCTTTGCGGCGCGCCACGAACGCCGCCAGGGCCTCGGCATTGGCCGGGTCCATGGCCGGCGGCTCGAACTCGGCCAGGATCGCTTTCCACATCCGATTGGCACGCTGGGGTGTCATCTCGGCGCCCGCCTCCTCCCAGGCCTTGAAATTGCGCCAGTCCGACAGGAAGGGCGCGTAAAACGCCGTCTCGTAGCGCTCCTGCGTGTGCTCGGCGCCAAAGAAATGCCCGGTCGGCCCGACCTCGCGAATGGCATCGACTGCCAGGTCCGCCTCGCTCACGCTCACTGGCTTGGTATAGGCGATCATCTGCTGGAGGGTTTCGCAATCCATGACGAACTTCTCGTAGGAGGCGCAGAGCCCGCCCTCCAGCCAGCCCGCGGCGTGATAGACCATGTTCACGCCGGCTGACATGCAGCCCCAAAGCGAAAAAGCGCTCTCCCAGGCGGCCTGTGCGTCGGGCGCGTTGGCGGCACAGGCATTCGTTGCGCGCAAGGGCAGGTTGTAATGCCGCGCCATCTGCCCGGACATCTGTGTGGCGCGCATGTATTCCGGCGTGCCGAAAGCCGGCGCCCCGGATTTCATATCGACATTGGAGGTGAAGCTGCCCATCACCACCGGCGCGCCGGGTCGGATGATCTGCAGCAGCACAATGGCGGCCAACGCCTCGGCGGTTTGCAAGGTCACAGCACCGGCCAGTGTCACCGGGGCCATCGCGCCGGAGAGTGTGAACGGCGTGACGATCACCGGCTGGCCGCGTCGGGCCAGCCGCATCGCGCCATCGAGCATCGGCCAGTCATGTTTGAGCGGGCTTGAGGAGTTGATATTGGTGTAAAGCCGGGGCGCGGCGTCAAATTCCTCCGCGCTCAGGCCGGCGGCGATGCGCACCATCTCCATCACATCCTCGACCCGCTCAGGGCCCAGCGAATAGGCATGCACGACCTTGTCGCACAGCATCAGCTTGTCATGCAGGCAATCGAGATGACGGACCGAGGCATGGATATCGACCGGTTCGACCGGATAGCCGCCGCAAAAATGGATGCAGTTGAAGTATTGGCTGAAGCGAATGAAGTCGCGAAAGCTCTCGCGGTCGCCCACCCGCCGGCCGCGGTCGAGATCCGAGCAATTGGGCGGCGAGCTGACATTGCCAAAAGTGATCGTGCGC
>JBCDDO010000310.1:0-4140 GCA_039180245.1 Pseudomonadota bacterium
GATGCCGGGTGCCCCAGATCCGCGGCAAGAGCGCGCCCCACAGCGTGTTGGCCATGCCCATGGCCAGACCCATCGTCGCCAGGCCCAGATACCAGGCGGCGATGCCGGGACCGAGCGCGATCACCACACAGCCTGCCGCAAGCGGCAGCAGATAGACCGGTAACAGACGCTCCGGCCCAAACCGGTCGGCGATCAAGCCGGTGGCCAGCGAGGTGACGATGGCGATCGCGGCATAGGGCATGAAGGCCGGCGCCATCTCGATCAGCGCCCATCCCTTGGTCTCGCCCAAATGCACCTGATGAAACACGGCAACCGTGCCGATAAAGCTTGGCAACACCATGCCGGGCATCAGCGCCAGAAACACGCGGCTGCGCAGCACCTCGGCGCGGGACCAGTGGCGCCCGGCCAAGCCCGGCGGCGCCTCGCCGGTGGCCTCGGCCCCCTGCGGCACGCGCGGCCGGGCCAGAACCCAAGCAAAGAACGGCGCCAGCCCCAGCGCAAGCAGCAGCGCGACCACGCCCCAGGTTTCGCGCCAGCCGATCAGGCCAGTCGCCAGCACGACAAGCGGCGGCAGCACCATCTCGCCCAGCGCATAGCCCAGGCTTGCCACGGCAACCGCGCGTCCGCGGCTGGCCACGAACCACCGGCCCATCGCGGTCATCGCGATATGGCCCATCATGCCCTGCCCGCAAAACCGCAATCCGAAGACCAGCAAGACCAGCAGCCACAGCGCCTGATGCAGCGCCATGCCCACCGCGACCGCAGCAAAGACCAGCGCGATCATCGGGGCCAGCCGGTGCGGTGGGACGGTGTCGGCCAACCCGCCGCGGGCCAGAAGCAGGGCGGCCGAGCCCAGGGTGGCGAGCGTGTAGATCCCGCCCCAGTCGCCATCGCTCAGCCCATGTGCTGCCTTAATCTCGCCTGCAAAAAGCGAAATGAACCAAGTCTGGCCGAAAGAGGAGGCAAAGGTCAGCACCAGTCCAGCGCCAATCCAGCGCCGGTTTGTCAGGAAAAAATTTAGCATGACCGCCCGTATAGGCGAGCTTGCCGGGTTTCGATACAGCCAAGGTGCCCTATCGGCGGCCCTGTCTGGTTCGAGCTGGTCAGGCGCACCGCGCGGGCGCAACAGGAAGGAAACTCCGCCGATGTTTGGTGAATTTTGCGCCCGTATTTGGACCGTTCTGCGCGTGGTTGTCACGCTTGCCGCACTCGCCTTTGCAATGTCCTTGCCGATCATTGCGCGGGCCGGCGACCCGGTGATCAAATTTGCGACCGATGATCCGGTGATGTCCTCGGCCATCGGCCAGGCCCGGGCGAGCCTGCCGGCCTTTCTCGACCGCGTCGCCGACCCCGAGGCGGAGATGGAGTATCCGGTCTTGAAGATCGCCTACACCACCCTGACGGGCGATGGCGAACATGTCTGGGTCGACCGGCTCAGCATCGGCCTGGACGGCACCCTCTCGGGCCATATCGCCAACGACCCGGTGAACCTGCCGCAAATCCGGTTGTACGACCGGGTGGAGATCGATCTCTCGCGGGTCAGCGATTGGGGCTATACGCAGGATGGCCTGCTGCATGGCTATTACACCTTGAGGGCGATGTTGCCCCACCTGCCCGCGGCCGACGCTGCTGTCTATCGCGCGGTTCTGGCGCCGCTTCCGTCCAGCTGAGCCAGCCCAGACATCGGCCCAGTCGTCCGCCCAGTCGTCCGCCCAGTCGTCCGCCCAGTCGTCCGCCCAGTCGTCGGCCCAGTCGTCGGCCCTGCCGAAGATCCGGCTGGCGACAGGATCGGCCGCAAGATCGGCGCAGGTCCAAGTTTCGCCGCCTCAAGACCGCTTGCGCGGGCGCGCGGGGCGTGGTTTACGTGCCTCAAACTGCAAGAGGGCCGTCCGATGGAGAAGTTTACGACGCTCACCGGGGTCGCTGCCCCTCTGCCCCAGATCAATGTCGACACCGACATGATCATCCCAAAACAGTTCCTGAAGACAATCAAACGCTCGGGTCTTGGCAAAAATCTCTTCGATGAGATGCGCTATCTCGAAGACGGGTCCGAGAACCCGGATTTTGTGCTCAACAAGCCCGCATACCGCGAGACCAAGATCCTTGTGGCTGGAGAGAATTTCGGCTGCGGGTCAAGCCGCGAGCACGCGCCTTGGGCGATCCTCGATTTCGGGATCCGCTGCGTCATCGCGCCGAGCTTTGCCGACATATTCTTCAACAACTGCTTCAAGAACGGCATTCTGCCGGTCGTCTTGCCGCAGGAAGAGGTCGACAAGCTGATGGCCGATGCCGAGCGCGGCGCCAATGCGGTGGTGAGCGTCGATCTGGAGCGGCAGGTGATCAACGGGCCGGATGGCGGCGAAATCGCCTTCGAGGTCGATGCATTTCGCAAACATTGCCTGCTCAACGGCCTTGACGATATTGGGCTGACCATG
Organism: Pseudomonadota bacterium; assembly: GCA_039180245.1. Taxonomy (GTDB): domain Bacteria; phylum Pseudomonadota; class Alphaproteobacteria; order Rhodobacterales; family Rhodobacteraceae; genus J013. The sequence continues at coordinate 2,436 of JBCDDO010000310.1, forward strand.
GCCAAAGAAACCGATATTGCGGCGTTTGAAACCCGCGCAGCGGCCACCCAGCCCTGGCTTTGACAGGGCATATCGACGCCAACGCGCGCATCGACCAAAAAACAGCACTTCAACGGCACCTCACGAACGGGCGGACGGACGGCAATGACGGGTAAGGTATGCGGCTGAGGCGCTTTCTGGGGGCGCTGTACCGCGCGGTTCTGGTCGTGGCGTTGATCGTCATGCCAGCCTTCATGCTGCCCGGTCCGAGCGACAGCGCAATCGAGCTGTCGGTGATCATCGGGTCGGTGTTCGGGGCGGTGGTGCTGTTTGAGTATGCATCGGCCAATCCAGGCCTGATCGATTTTCGCTTCGCCCCGCCCTATAACCGCGCGCGCTTCATCGCCTTTGGCACGGTGTTGACGGCGCTGGTGCTGCTCTGCCGTGCCGATGCCGACGCCACCGATTTCGCGCCCGGCTATCTTGGGTTTGTCGATGGCCTGGTGACCGCGCTCGACTTTCCCTACAGCCCGATCCATTTCGCGCCGATCCTGATCGTGGGTCCCGATGCGCCCGATCTGGCCCTCTTGGTGCAGCGCGCCGCGGCACTTGGCCTGACCATCGCCGGGGCCGCCGCGGGCTTTCTTCTCTTGGTGCTGTGGCTTCTGCGCTGGCCGCCGGGGCGAGAAAAGTTCAACCTTTGGGTCAATCTGCCTACCTTCAAGCCCTCGGCCGGGCGCAGCGTCGAGCGGCGGCTCTTCTTCCGGGCGGTACTCTATCTGCTGTTGGGGCTGACCCTGCCGCTGACCCTCACGGTTCTCGCCTCGCGCTGGCTGGGTTGGTTCGATCCCGCGGCGCTGGGCAGCTACCGCACGCTGGTCTGGACGATGGCGCTCTGGTCCTTCCTGCCGGCGGCCTTTGTGATCCGAGGCGTGGCACTGGCCAAGATCGGCTATCTCGTGCGCCGGGCCCGCACCTTCGGATGAGGGCGCTCCGGGCGCTGCTACTGCTGGTGGCGGCAACGGCCTGGGATGCGCCGGTTGCGGCGCAGGTGCCGCCACGGGCCGAAGACGCGCTGCGCATCGCCCAGTTCAATGCCGCCCTGTCGCGGCGCGGGGCCGGCGTGCTCTGGCGCGATCTGACCCGCGGCACGGACAAACAGATCGCCGGCGTGATCGCGGTGATCGCCGCGGTTCAGCCCGATGTCTTGATCCTCAATGAGGTCGATTATGACCGCGAGGGCGAGGCGCTGGCGGAGTTCCAGGCGCTGCTCGCTGCGGCCGGTGCGGCCTATCCGCATGCGTTTTGGGCTCCGGTGAACACCGGCGCGCCATCTGGGCTCGATCTCGATGGCGATGGCAAGACCGACGGCCCAGCCGATGCGTTCGGGTTTGGATTTTTTCCAGGGCAATACGGCATGGCGGTGCTCTCGCGCCTGCCCATCGACGCCGCCCGTGCCCGCAGTTTCCGTCTGCTGCGCTGGGCAGATTTTCCCGATGCGCTGTTGCCGATGCGGGTCGATGGCACACCCTTCCCGTCGGCCGAGGCACAGGCGGCGATGCGGCTCTCTTCCAAATCGCATTGGGATTTGCCGGTGATAACGCCCGACGGGCCGCTGCATCTTTTCGTGAGCCACCCCACCCCGCCGGTTTTTGACGACGCGCATGATCTGAACGGGCGACGCAATGCCGACGAGATCCGGTTCTGGACGCTTTATGCCGATGGC
>JBCDDO010000311.1:0-4124 GCA_039180245.1 Pseudomonadota bacterium
GATCATCCATGCGGGTTGATCGACTTCACGTCCACGGGTCTGTCGCTGCTGGGGCTTCCGGCCGGGGCCGCGCAATGCGAGCCACTGACCCTCGATCCGGCGCCAGCCGCGGTTGAGACCGAACATCTGCAAGCTTGGCGCGATGGGTTTGCGCAGCATTTGACACGCAAAATCATTGACCGTCGCGCCTATCTGTATGAGGGCGGACGCCGCCGAGCCGATCGCCACTTAGCCGGTCGCCACTGAGCCGGTCGCGGCGGATACAGGGTCCTACCGATAGGACACAGGCCGAGCGGAATGCTGGCCGGCTCGGGGCAAACCTGCCATTCTGGCTCGCAGAGAGGCGTGTCATGTCCGAACCAGACCCTTCTGCCGAACCGACGACCGCTCCGCACCTGATCGCGTCCTTGGAGCATCTGACCGGGGCCACCCGCAACCAGATCACCTGGATCGATGCGGCACGCGTCGATTTGATGCTGCGCGCGGGGCGGTTTTTGCGCGACACCGACCCCCCCGACACGCCCAATCCGGACACGGTTGTTCGGCTGGAGGCACGCCCGGAAGGCTATGCCCTGCAGGCGACGAGCGCGGTGCCGATCTGGGTGAACCGCCACGCCGTCGAACAGGCACTGCTTGCGCATCACGATATTGTCGAGTTCGGCGAGCGTGGCCCGATTGCGCGGTTTCGCATTTTCCAGGAGGTTCAGACCGGCCCTGCCCCGGTCAACGCGATTTTGTCCGACGCCGCCGCCTATCTGCGCAACAGCCGCCGACCGATCGGGCGGCGCATCCTGTGGGCGTTTGGCGATCTGGCCCGGCGCTTGACCTGGCAGACAACGCTTCTGTTCCGGCTGAGCGTTCTGGTGGCCCTGGCCGTTCTGGGCCTGGTCGTCTGGCAGCAGATCGCGCTGTCGCGCCAGTTTGAGCTGCGCATCGCCGCCGAAGCGGCGCGTCTGGAAAGCGTCGCCGCAGCCTTGTCTCGCGCCCGAGAAGAGGCGCTGCGCGGTGCCGACCTCGCGCAGCTGCGCGCCGAACTGACCCGTGGGATCCTGTCCAATGACGAGCGGTTGGCCCTGCTCGAACGGCGCTCGGAAGCCAGCGCGCGGGTCATCCTCGACAGCCTTGCCTCGGTGGCCTTCCTGCAAGGTGCCTATGGGTTTCGCGATCCGCAGACGGGCAAAGTCCTGCGCCACCAGATCAATGCCGATGGCCAGCCCTTGATCGGGCCGCGCGGTCAACCATTGCTGATGCTGGGGGGCGAGGGCCCGGCGGCGGAACTGCAATTCACTGGCACAGGCTTTCTGATCGAAGGATCAGGCGCGCTTGTGACCAACCGGCATGTTGCTCTGCCCTGGGAGACGAACCTGCCCAACATGCCCGGTATGGCGCAGCTTGAACCGGTGACGCTGCGCTTTCTGGCCTGGTTTCCACATCGAACCGAGGCGCTGCCCGTGCGGCTGCTGCGCGCAAGCGACGCAGCGGACCTGGCGCTGGTGGGGCCTGCAGACGATGCACGGCCGTTTCCAGACGACATCGGTCTGGCCCTTGCGCGCGCGGCCAGCAGGCCCGGTCAGACCGTCATCTTAATGGGCTATCCGACCGGGCTGCGGTCCCTCTTGGCGCAAGCCGGGCCGGCCTTTCTGGAAACCCTCCAAGCCTCGGGCGAGGCCGATTTCTGGCGCGTGGCGTCGCGTTTGGCCGAGGCCGGTCACATCCTGCCCTTGTCCAGCCGCGGCATTGTCGGCCAGCTGACCACGTCAGCCATGGTCTATGATGCAGAAACCACGCATGGCGGAAGCGGCGGCCCGGTGCTTGACCTTGAGGGGCGCGTGGTCGCGGTCAATTCGGCGATCCTGCCGGAATTTGGCGGGTCTAACCTGGGCGTGCCGATCATGCATGTCCGGGCGCTGCTGGCCGAGGCCGGCCTCTTGGCCGAGCCTGCAGAGTGAGCATCGGCGGCATCCGACCCCGGTCGGCCAGATCGGGAACCATGGCGTTCCTCGATCGCACCTTCGGCGATCTTGCACGCAAGCTGCGCTGGTCCTTCCTGCCGCCGCTGATGGTCTATTTCGCGGCGGGCATTTCGGGCCTGACCTCGGTGGTCGGCACGTTTTTTGTCAAAGACTATCTCGATCTTTCCGCGGCCTTCCTTGCGGGGCTTGCGTTCTGGGCCGGCCTGCCCTGGGTCCTGAAGATGCCGCTTGGCCATATCGTCGATCTGATCTGGCGCTGGAAGGCGCTGCTGGTCTGGCTGGGCGCCGGGCTGATCGCGGTGTCGCTTCTGATCATGTATCTGCTGGTCACCGACACGGCGGCGATGCGCGCGATCATGCCGGTTTCGGCCTGGTATGTGACTGCGGTGCTGCTCGCCCCCTCGGGCTATGTCGTGCAGGATGTCGTGGCCGACGCGATGACCGTCGAGGCCGTGCCCAAGACCGGCACAGACGGTGCCCCGTTGCAGGAAGCCGAAGAAAAAGCCCTGCACACGACCATGCAGATGCTGGGGCGGTTTGCGATTCTGAGCGGCTTGGTCCTGGTCGCGGCAGTGAATATCGTGATGTTTGACGGCGCCCAGGCGCTGAGCCCGGAGGAACGGGCCGACCTCTATGGGCGCATCTATCTGGTGGCTCTCGGCATTCCGGTGATTTCGATCCTGGGGGTGCTGCTGGCATCCCTGATGCGGCGCCGTGGGGCACCCAATGGCGAACCGGAAAAGACCGAGGCCCTGCGGCCGAACTGGGAGATCCTGGGCGGCGGGCTGGTTTTTGTTTTTCTCAGCATCGGCATCGGTCTCGCCGACCCGCCATTTGCCCAAGAGGCGATCTTTGCGGCGACCATGGCCGTGGTGTTGTTTTTGATGCGGCGGCTGGTCGCCGAGCTTTCACCGGCGCGCGCGCGGACGCTGATCGGCACGGCGGCGATCATCTTCATCTTTCGCGCGGTGCCGCTGCCCGGCCCCGGAATGGCGTGGTTCGAGATCGATGTGCTGGGCTTTGACGAGCAGTTCCTCTCCGTTCTGTCGCTGATCACCGGGGTGCTGACGCTAGTCGGGCTGGTGCTGCTGCGCCCGCTGATGGCCACACGGTCGATCGCCTCGATCATCGTGATCCTGACGATTGCCGCGGCCGTGCTGGCCCTGCCCAATATCGGCCTGGTTTATGGATTGCATGAATGGACCGCCGCGCTGACCGGCGGTGTGATCGAGGCGCGGGCGATTGCCATTCTCGACACGGCGGTGGAAAGCCCGCTGGGTCAAATTGCCATGGTCCCGATGTTGGCCTGGATCGCGCGCAACGCGCCGGCGCATCTGAAGGCCACCTTTTTTGCGGTGATGGCGAGTTTTACCAATCTGGCACTGTCGGCCAGCAGCCTGGCCACCCGATATGTCAATGAGATCTTCCTGATCACCCGCGAGGTGCGCGATCCGGCCTCCGGCGCGGTCACCATTGCGGCCGATTACAGCGCGCTCGGACCCTTGCTCATCGCTGTGGTGCTGGTTGCATTTGCCGCACCCTTGCTGGCCGTTCTGATCGTGCAGCGATCGCGCTGGCGGACGCATTCGTAAGGCGCGCGAACCGCTTTTCTCCTGAGCCGCAGCGGCGGTTGCGAGGTTTTTTTGAGTATTTTTGCCAAGAAGAAGGGGAACTGGCGCTCAGCGCGTCAACCCAAGCGCAGCGCAGGCGGCGGCCACGGCATCTTCGATCGGGCCGGCATTTTCGATGCGTGTGACGGGCACGCCGGGCGGTGGGGCGGCGGCTGGGCGGGCGAGCCGACGGGCGATGTCGGCTTGGGTTTCGCGCCCCCGATGCGCGAGGCGTTCAACCAACACCTCGGGCGGGGCTGTGACTGACAAGACATGGACCGATGGGTAAAGCGCTGCGGCCTCGGCAAGGGCGCCCCGCGACAGATTGGCCAAGATCTCTGCGCCTTGGGTGACGGCCGCAACGGTCTCGACCGGGATCCCGTAAAAAAGCCCATGCGCGCGCCAAGACAGCGCAAAGGCGCCGGCCGCCTTTCGACGCTGAAACTCCGCTTCGCTCACCCCCTCGAACGCTTCGCCGCCGGCCGATGCCGGCCGGGTGATGACCCGGCGCGCACGCGCCAAACCCGGCTGTGCAGCAATC
>JBCDDO010000312.1:0-4101 GCA_039180245.1 Pseudomonadota bacterium
AGCCCTTGCGCCTGTGCGGTGAAACGGCCGATCCAACGGCCCGGCTGCAGCTCGGTGAGCTCCACTGCAAAAACCTCGCCATCGGGGGCTGTGACCGTCACCACCCCTTCATGGGTGCCCATCGTCCGCCGGCGCAGGATCACTGTGGCTGCGCGCACTTCGGCCGTCAGCGCCTCTTCCTCAAGCTCGGGCTCGGCCATCAGCCAATGCGCCAGCCGCCGCAACAGTTCGGCCTGCGGCCCGCCGCCCTGAAAGCCGCGCGACCAGAGCCAGGCATGGTCGGAGGCGAGCATCGCGACCCGTCCATCGCCCGGCCGATCGAGCACCAGCACCGGCAGCGCCTCGGGCCCCGACATCAGTGTGTGCCCGCGCTGAGCCTGCATCTCAACCAGCCGGTACCAGCTTCCCCAGCTTGGCGGGGCCTCGCCGCTTTCCGGCTGCGCCCCATCGAGCGCTTCGGTCACCGGATGGCGGAACCCCTCGGCGCTGATCAGCGGGCGGAAGCCACGCTCCAAGATCCGTCCCGACGGCTCGGCGGGCAGCACCTCGCGCAAGGGCGTTCTGTGCAGGCTCTCGATCCCGGCATAGGACGGGCCCGAGGCGACCAGCACCGCGCCGCCCTCCTCCACATAGCGCCCGATATTGGCCAGATAGGCGCGCGGCAGGACGCCGCGCCGGCGGTAGCGGTCAAAGATGATCAGATCGAACTCGTCGATCTTTTCCATAAAGAGCTCGCGGGTCGGAAACGCGATCAGCGACAGTTCGTGAACCGGGACATTGTCCTGCTTTTCCGGCGGGCGCAGAATGGTGAAATGCACCAGATCGACCGACGGATCGGCCTTGAGCAGATTGCGCCAGGTCCGCTCGCCCGGATGCGGCTCGCCCGAGACCAACAGCACCCGCAGCCGGTCGCGCACCCCGTTCACGATGATCACGGCGGCATTGTTGCGCTCGGTCAGCTCATCGGGCCGGGCCGGCGTGGCAAGCTGCAGGATGTTCGGGCCGCCATGTTCGATCTCGACCGGTAACTCGATGGTCTCTCCCACCGGCACGCGTATGCTCTGCACCGGTTGCCCATCCTTGGCCAGGGTGAGCTCGGCCATGCCCGCCTCGTTCGGCGGCGCGACGCCCAGCGCCTCGATGCGCAGCCGCAGCGTGATCTCTTCGCCGACAATGCCGAAGGCGGGGGCGGTTTCCACAACCAGGCGCCGGTCCCATTCATCCTCGCGGCCAGTGAGCAGAAGATGGACCGGAGCGGGGAAGGCGGGCAGTGTCTTGATGTCATGGATCTGCCCGTCCGAGATGACGATCGCACCGGCAATGCGGTCGGGCGAGACCTCGGCCGCGGCCTCGGCCAGAGCGGTCATCGCCCTTGTGCCGGGATCCTCGGCCACGCCGGTTTCCGGGGCGAGCCGGATCACCCGACGTTCGACCGGCGCTTCGCCCGGGCGCGGCGTTTCATAGGCCGCCAGGGCCGCATCGATTTCAGCGGCGGTTTCCGCCGTTACTTCGGCACGATCCTCGATCTCCTGACTGGCGCTTTCATCGATCACCACAAAGACGATATCGGACAGCGGGTCGCGCAATTCCTCGCGCAGGCTGGGCCCCGCCAGCGCGGCCAGCACCGCGCCGAAAGCAAGCCCGCGCAGCCACCAGCCGGCCCCGCGCCGCCACAGCGAAAAGAGCACGAGCGCCACGCAGAGCGCCGCAATCGCCCAGATCAGCGGCCAGGCGAGCAGTGGGTCGAATGATAGACCGGTCGTCATTGCCCCAGCCTTTCCAAAAGTGCGGGCACATGCACCTGGTCGGATTTGTAATTGCCGGTCATCACATGCATCACCAGGTTGATCCCGAACCGCCAGGCCATCTCGCGCTGGCGATCGCCGCCCAGGGTGCGGCCGACGGGAAACATCGGGCGGCCCGACCCATCGAGCGCCCAGGCCGCGGCCCAGTCGTTCGAGCCGATCACCACCGGCGTGACCCCGTCATTGAGGTTGCGAAAGGGCAGACCCTCGACTGCGCGGGCATCTTCGGCCGCCTCGACCCAGAGCTCGCCCCCGACATGCCGGCCCGGAAAGGCCTGCAGCAGGTAGAAGGTGCGGGTCAAAACATGGTCTTCCGGCAAGGGTTCCAGCGGTGGGATGTCGAGCCGCGCTGCGATGCGCTGCAGCACCTTGCCATTGGGTGTCCCGGTGCTGAACCCGGCACCAAGATTGGCGTCGCGGGTGTCAAAGACGATCATCCCGCCGGTGCGCAGATAGGCGTTGAGCTTTGCGATGGCCGCATCCGACGGTGCCCGCTGCCCTTCGCTGATCGGCCAATAGAGCATCGGAAAAAAGGCAAGCTCGTCGGTTTCGATATTGACCGCCATCGGCTCGCCCGGCTCGATCGCCGTGCGCGCGGCCAGCATGCGCGACAGGCCCGACAGCCCGGCCGCGCTGATCCGATCGACCTGGGTGTCGCCGGTGATAACATAGGCCAGAACCGTGTCGCGGGTGGCCAGAAGCGCCCATTCCTCGTCGACCGGGTCGCTGGCTTGGGTCGGGTCGGTTTGCGGGTCGGTCGCATCTTGCGCCGCGGCCGGAAGCGCCACGAACACCGCTCCGACCGCAAGCAGCGCCGCGGCGATGGTGCCGGCCGGCCGGGTGGCAAAGCGCAGACGGCCGCCCAGCCAGAGCGTGGCCAACAGATCCGCCGCCAAAAGGGCAAGGGCCGCGACAAGCACCCAGGGTTTGAGCGGGGTTTCCGTGGTCCGGTCCAGCGTCTCGGCCGTCATGCCTGCCGGGGGCGGCGCTGCGGGCGTCAACACAGTGTCGGGTGTGGTTAGGTTGATGGCCACCAGCCGGTCGCCCGAGCGGTAGAGCCCCGGCGGTGCATCAGCACCGGGCCGGGCCTCGGCCAGACGTTCGCCGCTGACGCCCGGCAGATCCGTCACATCCACCGGGCGGCCGAACCCGTCCAAGGCGGTGACCGGGGTCCAGACCGAGCCGGCGAGGTCATCGGCCGACAATGCGCCGGGCCGGGCGCTGATCGCCAGCCGCTCGAGCATCTGCACAAAGAGCCCCGAGAGCGGCAGCGACGACCATTCGGCATTGGCGGTGACGTGAAAGAGCACCACCCGCCCCTCGCCCAGATCGGCAGCCGTGACCAGGGAGGTGCCGTCTTCAAGTGCCGCCAGCGTGCGATCCGGCAGATCGGGATCCGGCTGTGCCATCACCTGCCTGGTGACGCTGACCTCTTGCGGCACGGCCAGGCCACTGAAGGGGCTGGTGGCGGCAAATTCGCGAAGCGTGCGCGGGGCGCCCCAGGAGAGCGCACCGCCCACCGTGCGCCCGCCCGCGCGCAGGCGCACCGGCAGCAGCGGATCTTCGCCGATCACACCGGCGGCGCGTGCCATGCGCGGCCCGGCGAAGCGCACCAAAAGGCCGCCCTCGCGCACCCATTCTTCCAGCGCCGCCCGCTCATCGGCGGCAAAGGTGCCGATATCGGCCAGGATCAGCACATCGGGGCTGGCATTGAGCATGTCGGCAAGCGGCGCCTCGATCACTTCGGCCGAGGGTTGAAGGGCCTGGCGGAGGTAATGCAGCGAGGAGACCAGATCCGCGCCTTCCTGCGGCTCGGCGCCCGAGAGCAGCCCGACCTTGCGCCGCTTGAGCGCACTGTCGGTGAGGATCACGGCGCCGGCCGAGGGCTCCGATGCGATGCCGATCCGTGCGATGCGGTTGCGCAGCTCAAGCGGCAGATCAAGCGTCACCGGCGCCTCCAGTGCCTCGGTTTCAAAGCGTGCGGGCAAAACAGCGAGGCGTCGCTCGGTGCCCGCGGGATCGGTGCCGACCGCGACGATCTGAACCGTGCGCTCAGCGTCGGGATCGGCGCGAAGCGCTTCGCTCACCAGCAGGCCATTTTCCAGCCGCGCCGGGCGCAGGGCCATGGCCCGCTCTACCGGCGCGATGCGGGTGGCTGGGCCACGCGCGATCAGGGCCTCGGCGAACCCGTCATCCTCCGCGTCATGGGCAAGCCCGTCGGTCAACCACCAGCTCTCTGCGTCTTGGCCGGTTTGGCTCAGCCAGTCGGCCCATGCGGCGCGATCGGGCGCCCAAG
>JBCDDO010000313.1:0-4097 GCA_039180245.1 Pseudomonadota bacterium
ACCACGGGCAGTTCGCGGACATCGGCATCGGCCTTGGCCTGGGCCAAAAGCTGATCGAGCGAGGCGCGTGCGCCGGCCGCGGCCTGCTTTTCCTTGGCAAGGCGTTGGCGGTAATCGGCGATTTCACGCGCCTTGGCTTCGGTTTCGACCACGTTGAGCGTGTCGCCGGCCTCTGGCGTGCCATTGAGGCCCAGCACCTCGACGGGCACCGAGGGTCCGGCCTCGTTCACCCGCTCACCCTGATCAGAGATCAGCGCCCGCACCTTGCCCCATTGCTCGCCCACGACGAAGACATCGCCGCGCTTGAGCGTGCCGCGCTGGACCAGAACCGTGGCGACCGGGCCGCGCCCAGTGTCGAGCTTTGCCTCGATGACGGCGCCTTCGGCAGACCGGTCGGGGTTGGCCCGAAGCTCCAAAAGCTCCGCCTGCAGCGCGACGTTTTCGAGAAGATCGTCGATGCCCTGCCGGGTGACGGCCGACACCTCGATGTCGAGCACGTCGCCCGACATGTCCTCAACCACAACCTCATGCTGCAGAAGTTCGACCCGCACCCGCTGCGGATCGGCCTCGGGCTTGTCGCATTTGTTGATGGCGACGATCATCGGCACCTCAGCCGCCTTGGCATGGCTGATCGCTTCGATGGTCTGGGGCATCACGCTATCATCGGCGGCCACGACCAGAATGACGATATCCGTCACCTGGGCGCCGCGGGCGCGCATGGAGGTAAAGGCCGCATGGCCGGGTGTGTCGAGGAAGGTGACCACCCGCCCTTCGCCCGTCGTCACCTGATAGGCGCCGATATGCTGGGTGATGCCGCCCGCCTCGCCCGACACGACATTTGCATGGCGGATCGCATCGAGAAGCGAGGTTTTGCCGTGATCGACATGGCCCATCACCGTGACCACAGGGGCGCGGGGCTCGAGCTGGTCGTCGCTGTCCTCGGCCGTTTCGATTGCATCCTCGACGTCGGATTCCGACACGCGCAGCACCTTATGGCCGAAATCGGCGATCACCAGCTCGGCCGTTTCGGCGTCGATGGTCTGATTCATCGTGGCCATGATGCCGTTGCCCATCAGGAACTTGACCACATCAGCCACGCGTTCGGCCATGCGGTTGGCAAGCTCCTGCACGGTGATCGCGTCGGGCAGCTTGACCTCCCGCACCACCTTCTCGCGCGGCTCTTGGGCACCGCCCATCTTGCGCCGCTCCCGCTCTTGCCGGCGCCGCATAGCGGCCATGGAGCGTTGACGGCCGCCCTCCTCGCCCCCGGTCAGGGCTTGATTGATGGTCAGCTTGCCAGACGAGCGGCGGCTGTCGCCAGTCTTGGCCTTGTTTGCACGTTCATTGGCCTCGCGCTCGCGCCGTCCGGCCGGCGCGCGCTGCGGCTTGTCGGCTGGCGGGGCGGCCGGCTCGGCCGGCGTCGCGGTGGCTTGGGTGCGCGACTGACGTGCCGCCCGTGCTTCGGCCCGGGCCTTTTCCTCTTCAGCCTTCTTGCGCTCGGCCTCTTCAAGAGCCTTTTGCGCTTCGATCTCGCGCTTGCGGGCATCCTCGCGCTCGCGCGCCTCCCGCTCCTCGCGTGCGCGCGCCTCCCTCAGCTGTTCGAGCTCGGCCACGCGGCGCCGCTCATCTTCGACCTGGCGACGCCGACGGTCCTGCTCGGTTGCCTGCGCCGCCTCCAAGGCTTTGCGGCGCCGGGCAATCTCCTCGCTCGACAGGGTTTTGCCGCCGGCGCCTGGCTTGCCGCCGCGCTGGTTTCTGCCCTGCGGCTGGCCCCGTTGCGCTTGCCGACCCTGACGGTCCCGCGAAGGTTGTGACGGCGATGTCGGTTGCGGCGAAGTTGTGCGGGCCTGTGCTGGCGCAGGCCGGTTGGTCGGGCTCGCGTCCTGCGCCGGTGTGGCGGCATCCTGCGGCGGCTGGCTGTGCCCCTCCGTGCTGCGCTGCGCCGGTGTTGCGGCATCCGCGTCGGTTGCTGCGCTGGCCGCCACCGCCGTCGCTGCGGCAGGATCGATTGCTGCCGGCGCCGGCGTTTGAGATGCCGCTGTCGCATCGGCTGCCGGCTCGGGCTCGGCGGCGGGCGCGGCCGCATGCGACGGTTCCACGGCCTGTGTATCGGCGGTGTCGGCTCCTGCCCCGAGCTCGGCCTCGGTTGGCTCAGCCTGTGTGGTATCAACCGGGCTTGCCTCGGCGGGCGGTGCGGTGCGGGTCTTGGGCGATGCCTCGGAGGGCAGGGTTTCCGCCGCAGTGCCGCGCCGGGCCGCCAGATCCTCTGCCGCCGGATCGGCGACCGGGTTCGTTTCGACCGTGTCCGTCTGGGATTGTGTTGTCTGGGCCGGAGCGGTCTCGGTCACCGCTTCGGCCCGTGCCTCCAGCACATCGGTTCCGCCCTCGGCATGGCCGGGGCTCTGCCCCGCACGGGCTGCAGCCTGAGCGGACGACCGCGCTGTCGCCTCGGTCGCAACATCCGCAGCCGGCTCGGCCGGGGCTTCCGCGGCCCGGGCCTGGGCGGCCTTGGCGGCAAGACCCGCACGGATATCGGCCGCCGTCGTCGCGCCGGGTTTCTGCTGGAGCACGAATTTCTTTTTGGTTTCGACCACGACCGATTTGGTGCGGCCATGCGAGAAGCTCTGGCGCACCCGGTCCGGATGCCCCTTCAGCCCCATTTTTCCGCCCTTGCCGTCGCCCGTCATCTTGCTCATTCGATGCCTTACCTATCTGCCCGGCCCGCGGGGCCGGTCACGCTTGCGCAGTTGACAGAAGAAGTAACCGCGATTTCCCTCAGACCAGCCAGCCTGCCAGCCTCCTCGAGAACCCGATCAGAGAGCCCACCCGCGCCAAGCGCGGCATGTATCACATGATCGCGTCCAAATGCCAAACCCAATTCAGCCGCCGTCGCGCAGCCGATCCGGGGCGCGTCGCCGGCCAAAGGGCGCAGTTTTGCCTTGCCCGCCTCGGCACCATCGACCGCTTCCAAGAGCGCGCGAACCGGTCCCGCGCGCAGCATGGAGCGAACTTTTTCAAAGCCGGCGACTGCCAGCCCGGCCTTTCGCGCCAAAGACAGAAGATCGACGAAACGTCGCGCGCTGAGCGATTCGACCAGATCGGAGAGGCCTTCTGGCGCCGCAACGGACGTCTTTGCCGCGCGGGAGAAGAGGTTCTTTGACACGGCGCGGTCAAGCGCGGCGCGGCTGGCCGACACCCAGATGCCCCGGCCTGGCAGGCGGCCGGCCAGATCCGGCGTGATCGTGCCATCCGGCCCGGCGACAAACCGGATCAGCCGGGTCGCGTCATCCCGCGCACCCGTGGCGATGCATCGCCGTTCAGGCGTCTCCCGCTCTTTGGTCCGTCCGCCGCGCGCCACCGGGCATCTCCCCAGCTCACGCTTGCGGTGCGTCGGCGGAGCTTTCATCCGCCTCCGCCCCATCGTCCGGCTCGTCACCGGTCTGCGCCAGCACATCCTCTTCGGTCACCCAGCCCAGCGACAGCCGCGCCGACATCACCAGGGCGCGCGCCTCATCCAGCGACAGATCGAAGGCCTCCAGCAGACCGTCATCCTTGACCCGTTTGCCGTCGATCGTCGAATAGCCGCCCGCCAGCTCCCAATCCGCGCAGGTGGCAAAATCCTCCAACGTTTTTACCCCATCCTCGACCAGCGCCAGCAGCATCTGCGGCGTCAGGCCGGGAAACTCGGCAAGGCTTTCGTCGAGCCCGCTGGCCCGGGCTTTCTCCATGGCCTGAACGTTGATCTCTTCGAGGCTTTCGCGTGCACGGGCCTGAAGCTCCTCGGCCGTGTCCTCATCGAACCCTTCGATGGAGAGCAGCACGTCGAGATCGACATAGGCGACCTCTTCGAGCGAGGTGAAACCCTCGGCGACCAGAAGCTGGGCGACCATCTCATCGACATTCATCGCATCCATGAACATCTGGCTGCGCTGCGCGAACTCGGCCTGGCGGCGCTCGCTCTCCTCGGCTTCGGTCATGATGTCGATCTGCCAGCCGGTGAGCTGCGAAGCCAGCCGCACATTCTGCCCGCGCCGGCCGATGGCCAGGCTGAGCTGCTCATCGGGCACCACGACCTCGATGCGCTCGGCATCCTCATC
>JBCDDO010000314.1:0-4091 GCA_039180245.1 Pseudomonadota bacterium
CCCTCGGCTGCATGGACCGGCACGCCGCACATGGGAACATCGGCCCCGTGATGCTTGCCGCGCTTGGTCAGCGCGATGCCCAGGGTGGTCGAGGCTGCCTCGGCATCGGCAAAGAAAAGCTCATAAAAATCGCCCATGCGGAAAAAGAGCAGCGCCTGCGGGTGCAGCGCCTTGATCTCCAGATATTGGGCCATGGCGGGCGTGGCGCCGGCCGCATTGGGGATTGCGGCGGCGGCGGGACCGGGTGCTGATCTGGTGTTGCGCGCGCTCGCCATGCTGCGCTCTAGCATGGCCGAGCCGGGGCTGAAAACCTTGCAAGAGGCGCAAGGCCGGCCCCGCATCGCGCCCCATGAATGACGCATCCATGTCACAGTGCCTGTGTCAGCGACATCACAGGCCGGCCAGATCCGGGGCAAGCCTGCCAAATGGCTGGACCGGCTGGATCCACGGGCGATATAGGTGATATGAAGAGTGTCCTGCAGGCACCTGATTTTTGAGGCAGAAGATGCAGTTTCCCGAGCGGTTTGCGAACCTGCCGGACTACGCGTTTCCGCGGCTCAGGGCGCTGTTGGACGGCGTTGCACCGGGCTGCGCGTCTCTCGGCGTTGCCGAGCCGATCCTGATGTCTTTGGGCGAGCCGCGCCACGCCCAGCCGCCCTTTTTGGGCGAGGTGCTGGCGCGTCATGCCGCCGGCTACAGCGTCTATCCGCCCAATGACGGGCATCCGGATCTGCTGGCGGCGATTGCCGGCTGGCTTTCGCGCCGGTTTGGCGTGACCCGCGCCGCGGACGAGATCTTCCCGCTCAACGGAACCCGCGAGGGGCTTTTTGCCGCCTGCGTGGCGCTCTGCCCCGAGCGCAAGGCCGGCGCGCGGCCGGTGGTCCTTATCCCCAACCCGTTTTACCAATGCTATGCGGTCGCTGCGCTGACCGCCGGGGCCGAGCCGATCTATGTGCCGGCCACGGCCGAGACCGGCTTTCTGCCCGATTTTGCGGCCCTGCCGAGTGCGCTCTTGGAGCGGGCGGCCGTGATCTATATCTGCTCGCCGGCCAATCCGCAGGGGGCGGTGGCGGGGCCGGCCTATTGGCGCGATCTGCTGGCCCTGGCCGAGCGGCATGACATCCGCATCTTTGCCGATGAGTGCTACAGCGAGATCTGGCGCAGCGCACCGCCGATGAGCATTCTGGAGGCCGAACATGACCCCGAGCGGGTGCTGGCCTTCCACTCCTTGTCAAAACGCTCCAGCCTGCCCGGCCTGCGCTCGGGCTTTGTCACCGGCGGGCGCAAGGCCATCGCCGCGATGCGCCAGCTGCGCTCCTATGCCGGCGCCCCGCTGCCGTTGCCGGCCCAAATGGCCGCCGCCGCCTGCTGGAACGATGAGGCGCATGTCGACGCGTCGCGCGCCCTCTACCAGGAGAAATACGCCATCGCCGACGAGATCCTGGGCAATACGCCGGGCTATCACGCGCCCGAGGCCGGGTTCTTCCTGTGGATCCGGGTGGCCGATGACGTTGCCGCCACGCAGCGGCTGTGGCGCGAGGCGGGGGTCAAGGTTCTGCCCGGAAGCTATCTGTCGCGCGACGGCGATCCGCGGCTGGGCATTGCCAATCCCGGCGCCGGCTATATTCGCGCGGCTCTGGTTGCCGAGCCTGAGGCGGTTCGGACCGGGCTGACCGGCCTGCGCGCCGTTCTGGCCTCAGACGGATCTGGCGACGGATCTGGCGACGGGCCCACTGACGGATCTGGTGACGGTTCGGGGACGGGGGTGCCGGCATGACCCTGGCTTCGCCCCGCCCGCCGGTCGCAGGGTTGCTGGGCGACCGCACCCGAACCGCGCTGCGCCGGCGCGGGGCCGAAATGCTGGGGCTTGTGCTGCTTGCCATCGCTGCTCTGCTTGCGCTTTTGCTGGCCAGCTACACCTCCGACGATCCCAGCCCGTTCAACGCCACCGGCGAGGCGCCGCAAAACCATCTGGGGCTGGTCGGGGCGCATCTGGCCGGTGCGCTGATCTTTGCCGTCGGCTGGGCTTCGGCCGCGCTGCCGCTGGGATTTGCGGTCTGGGGCCTGCGCTTTGTGCTGCATCGGGGCGAGGAACGGGCGCTGACCCGCATCCTGCTGTTGCTGATCGGCATTCTGGTTCTGGCGACGTTTCTGTCGGCGCATGTGCCGCCGCCGGGATGGGCCGCGCGCCATGGGCTGGGCGGGGCGGTGGGCGACAGCCTGCTGCGCACGGCATTGACGCTTGCGCCGATCGACCCGATTGCCGCGCTGAACGAGGCGATCGTCGTTCTTGGCCTTGCGACTTTGGCCATGATGGCGCTTGGGCTGGGGATGAACGGGAGCGAGGCGCGCCGTTTGTTGAGCCTGATCCGGGGCGGGCTGGCACAATTGCTGCGCAGCGGGCTTGGCCTGATCGGCCTGGTCTGGGTGGCGCTGCGCAGGATCTTTGGGGCCGCCGCCTCACTGCCGCGGCGGCGGCGGGCGCGCGCACCGGCCTCTAGGGCCGGGGAGGAGACGGCTTATCCAGAGCATGATCCCCTGGCCGCACCCATTCTTTCGCCGCATGAGGCGCCAGCATCGCAGCGCACAGAGCCACCGGTTCGGGTGATGCGTCCAGCCCCGGTTTTGGGCGCGGCGACCCGCGATCCTGTTGAGGACCCGCCCGAGACGGTCGCCACCGAACCGCGGGACCCGCGCGCCCCCGGCGGCGGCGAGCGTCTGATGGCGCGCATTGCCGCGGCCATGGAGGCCCGACGTCAGGCCACACGGGCCGACCCTCCGGCGCCAGAGGATCTATCTGCGGATCTATCTGCGGATAAGGACGCGGGTTGGGACGCCCAGCAGCGGCGGCCCGGTGCCGCACCGCCCATTGCGCATGACATGCCCGATGCGCCGCCAAGCCCGCATGCCATTTCGGCGGGACCCGGCCTCGCGGCGCACCGCACCGATGCGGATCTGACCGCCATGGCGGTTGACGGCGTGCGGGTGCCGCGTGTGCCGAGCGCGGCCGGCCTCCGTCCCGACGCTGACCCAGATGACGCGGGCGCGCCTGGGGATGCGGCAGGCCTTGACACCCGCCCGGTTGTTCAGCACCCGGCCAAATCGACCATCCGTCCCAGCCGCCGCGCCAGAACCGAAGCGCAGCCTGACCTGCCGCTCGAAGAACCCGGCGAGGCCTATGACGCGCCGCCGCTCTCGCTGCTCACCAATCCAGCCGCCCGCCCGCGCCCGCATGTCTCGGACGATGCTTTGGAGGAGAATGCGCGGCTGTTGGAGGGTGTGCTGGAGGATTACGGGATCCGCGGCGAGATCACCGCGGTGCGCCCCGGCCCGGTGGTCACGCTTTACGAGCTGGAGCCGGCCCCGGGTTTGAAAGCCGCCCGGGTGATTGCGCTGGCCGATGACATCGCCCGCTCGATGTCGGCCCTCTCGGCCCGCATCGCCACCGTGCCCGGCCGCTCGGTCATCGGGATCGAACTGCCCAACGCGACGCGCGAGCGGGTGCTCTTGCGCGAAATCCTCGCCGCGGCGGCCTTTGGCGACAGCGCCCATCCCCTGCCGCTGGCGCTGGGCAAGGATATCGGCGGCGAGCCCGTGGTGGCCAATCTGGCCCGCATGCCGCATCTCTTGATCGCGGGCACCACCGGTTCGGGCAAATCGGTGGCGATCAACACCATGATCCTGTCGCTCCTCTACCGGCTCTCGCCCGCCGATTGCCGGCTGATCATGATCGACCCCAAGATGCTTGAGCTCAGCGTTTATGACGGCATCCCGCATCTGCTTTCGCCGGTGGTGACCGACCCCAAAAAGGCGGTGGTCGCGCTCAAATGGGTGGTCGGCGAGATGGAGGAGCGCTACCGCAAGATGTCCAAGCTCGGCGTGCGCAACATCGAGGGCTACAATGCCCGGGTGCGCGATGCGCTCAGCCGCGGCGAGGCGTTCAGCCGGGTGATCCAGACCGGGTTTGACGAGGCAACCGGCGAGCCGATCTTCGAGGAGGAGACCTTCGACCCGCAGACCATGTCCTACATCGTGGTGATCGTCGACGAGATGGCCGATCTGATGATGGTGGCGGGCAAGGAGATCGAGGC
>JBCDDO010000315.1:0-4083 GCA_039180245.1 Pseudomonadota bacterium
TCGGCCGGCATTCGGCTCATCCCGATCGGCCAGACCGACGGGCAGCGTGTGCTCGCCTCTCTGCACCCGGTCTGTCGACAGGTTGCAGCGGCGGCGGCTGCCGAAGGGGCAGCCTTGGGCGGAAGTGCGATCCTCACCGACATCGCGGCCATGCAGCATGAGACGCTGCGGGTGCGCCTGTTTCAGTCCTGACCGTTTGCCTCTTTGCGTAGCAAATTGCGAGAAGTGCCTGGGTGTACCGCGCGCCAGGCTTTGCCCTGCCAGCCATTTGTGCAACCATCTTGCATGGGGGTGACAGACAGAGGTTTGGCGGACATGGACAGCGTGCCTCGAATTGCATTGCGCCATCTACAGGGCGCCTGGCTTGCCGAAAACGCCACCGAACGCGGGCGTGCCGCCCTGGGCGGGTTCAGCCGACTTCCTGTGATGCGCGATTTTGGCGATGATGGCTGGCGCTGGGACACGCCGCGGGGATACGAATCGCGCCCAGCATGCAGCAACACGGCCGACATGCCGGGCAGCTTGTCCTGGTGGATGCGCCCCGAGCACAAGGAATGGCGGGCCCTGTTGCTCAGCGGCGCACCGGTCTGGATCCGCCGGGCGGGCACGGCCGCCCCGGAATCCCTGGGTGTCTATGAAATCGACGATGTGGTTCTGGACGCGTCGGAATTCTCGTTCAGGCTGGGCCGCAAGCTGGCCGACGCCGAGGGCGAGACGCAAAACCCGGGGCGCGGCGCATTGCCGGACCCGCCGAATCGCATGCCAGACATGCCGCCAGGAGCCGGGCCGTCGGATGCGTGAGCTTGAGCCTGGTTTGAAGGTCGACCCGCATGCCACTGCGCAGGCGGCGCAAGATGCGGTCGCGCGGTCTCCGCATGGACCGCTGCGGGTTGGCATTGGCGGACCCGTGGGGGCCGGAAAAACCACGCTGACCGCGGCGCTCTGCCGGGCGATGCGGGCGCGCTGGTCGATCGCCGCGATCACCAACGACATCTATACGCGCGAGGATGCCGAGGCGCTGATGCGCGCCCAGGCGCTGCCGCTGGATCGGATCGTCGGCGTCGAGACGGGGGGCTGCCCGCACACTGCGATCCGCGAAGATGCGTCGATCAACCTTGCAGCGATTGCCGAGCTGCGCGCCCTGCACCCGGATCTCGACCTGGTGGTGATCGAAAGCGGCGGCGACAATCTGGCAGCAACCTTCAGCCCGGAACTGGCGGATCTGACGATTTATGTGATCGATGTTGCGGCCGGCGAGGAGATCCCGCGCAAAGGCGGTCCCGGCATCACCCGCTCGGACCTTCTGGTGATCAACAAAACCGATCTTGCGCCGCATGTCGGCGCCTCGCTTGATGTGATGAAGCGCGACGCGGCGATCCAGCGGGGCACGCGCCCCTTCCTGTTCACCAGCCTGCGTGCCGGGCAGGGCGTCGACGAGATCGTCGCGTTTCTGCGCGATGCCGGCGGGCTGTCGTAACCCTCGGAGAGCTGTCGCTGCAGGGAGTTTGCTGAAGCTGGCGCGGTGACCTGACCGTCAAACAGTGGCGTGCGCGAGGGGCATCGAGCCCCTGCACGCCCGCGCGGCCCTGTCGGGCCGCCGCCCGGGTCCCGCCGTTGCGCTTCGACTTTGCGTCGATCCGGGACGCGGCACTGTGCGGGAGGTGGAGTTATTTGCCGTAACAGCGTTCATGCAGCCGCCAATAGGCGGGGGTGTCCCGCAAGGCAGCGTTGCGCCCGGCCAGGGCGAGCGCAGTTGCATCGCCCTCATCGCGCCGACAGGGATCCGCGGCCGCGCCCAACAGCAGATCGAGCACATCCGGTGTCTGGCTCGCGCGGCCCGCATAATGCAGCGGCGTCTCACCATTCGCGCTGGGCTCGTCGGGATCGGCACCCGCCGCAAGCAGCGCCGCCACGATCGAGGCTGCAGGGTTCCAGGCCGCCGCGAGATGAAGCGGGGTGAGATCGCGGTCATCCTCGGCATCGGGATCGGCGCCTGCGGCGAGCAGCATCTCGACCCGGTCGGGCATTGCGGCGTTGCGGGCTGCCACATGCAGGGCGGTCCGCCCCTCGGCGGTGCGTCGGTCCGGGTCGGCGCGCGCGGCAAGAAGGGCGGTGATCATACCGGCCCCATCCTCGCGCCGGGCGGCAAGATGCAGCGCCGTGGTGCCGCGCGGATCGGCAAACGACCAGAACGAGGCGTCGCGCCCTTCGATCGTGGCATTCGCATCGGCGCCGGCAAGCACCAGAACCGGCACCAGGCCGGGGAACGATCCGAGCTCCGCGACCAGATGGAGCGGGGTCCGACCATCGCGGCGTCGCGCATCGGGCGGCGCGCCGGCCTGCAACAGCAACCGCACCAGGTCCGGCTTCCGCGCCGTGACCACCGCGTTGTGCAGCGGCGTATTGCCGGCCGCGTCACGCTGCGAGACCTCAGAGCCGGTGGTCAGGCAATGTGCCAAAGCCTCCGGCGTGACCTCGGCAAAGAAGGCCTGGCTGCCGAAACCGGCGCAATCTTCGGCCGCTGCGGCCGCGGTGCCGGCCAAACCCAGCTGCAGGGCGATGACCCAGATGGCAGGCCTGCCCCAGGCCCACAAAGCCGATCTGACGCGCTTTCCAAGTTGCGTCGGCTGCATGCGCTTCCTCTGCTCCACGCGACATCTCACCGTCGATTGCCCCGATTTGGCCCGGTGTGCGGGGTGGCGTCAATCCTGGGCCCAGTCCGGTGTCACTGACCGCCCCCTGACCGCCTCCCCTGATCGCCCCCCTGACCGACCTTCTGATGGCCCCCCTGCCGCGCGCCCTGCCGCGCCTCGCGCCAGAATGCATACATGCCCGCGAGGGTGATCACCGCCGCGCCGATCACCGTTGCCAGCGCCATCGGGTCGTCAAAGACCATTACGCCAACCGCCGAGGCCAGGACCAGCTGGACATAGGCAAATGGCTGGATCACTGCGGCCTCGGCCGAGGCGAGCGCCATGATCAGCAGAAAATGGCCCCCTGCCCCGGTCACGCAGAGTACGGCCATGAGCGCCCAGTCCCAGCCGGCAAAGCCGGACCAGAAAAAGGGCACAATTGCTGTCATGAACGCCGCCCCGGCAATGCCGGTCCAAAAGAAACTGGTCGCCGCGCTGTCATACCGCGCCACGAACCGGGTGAGCAGGCCGTAGATTGCAAAGAGAAACGCCGCCCCAAAGGCGACAAAGGCCGCGGGGTCGAGCACACGCAGACCGGGCCGCAGAATGATCAGCACCCCGATGAAGCCAACGACGACAGCGGCCGCCCGGCGCCAACCCACATGCTCACCCAGGACGGGCACGGACAGGGCCACAACCATAAGCGGGTAGACCGCAAAGATGGCATGGACCTCAGCCAGCCCCAAAAGCGTGAAAGCCCAGACGGCTACGATGACCTCGACGGCCAAAAGCACGCCACGCCCGATCTGAAGCCACGGCCGTCGCGACCGGGCGACCGCACGGATCCCGCCGTGTCGCCGCCCTGCGAGGATGATGACAAACAGCGCCAACGCCCAATAGCGCAAAGCCACCACGAAAACCGGGTTCGACGCCTCAGCCAGATGCCGCGACATGCCGTCCTGCGCCGCGAAAACGGCCATTGCGGCGATCATATAGACAATGCCACGGCGATTCCGGGCTGCGAGCGCCAGCGCGCCGGCGGGCGCTGTTTCGGCACGTGGCATCGACCCCTCCATCTGCGCCACTGAAGGTGCCGCGACCGGAAAGGTCAACCCGCGAGAGCCGGCGCGCCAAACTGGCACGCCATCGGTCGGATCGGGCGGCGACAGGAAAGGTCCCGGGGGTCGTCGATGGTTAGGAAAAGAGGAGCACCGATCCGTCGATATCCTCAGCCTCGATGGTGCCCGACGCGGCGATGAGCGCGATGGATTCCGCCCCGTTCCGCTCGGCAATGACAAGCATATCGGCCGCCTTTTCCTTGATCTTCACGTCGGCCGATATGCTTGTCATTGCCGAACGGAACGGGGCGGAATCCATCGCGCTCATCGCCGCGTCGGGCACCATCGAGGCTGAGGATATCGACGGATCGGTGCTCCTCTTTTCCTAACCA
>JBCDDO010000316.1:0-4079 GCA_039180245.1 Pseudomonadota bacterium
AGGGTTGGTCGCGGCCCAGCCCGGCTGTGCGGCCTTGGCGCCCATCACGGCGCGGTTGACCTCGGCGGCATCGGCCAGAGGCACGCGGGATTGCACCTCGCCGGTCGCCGGGTTGAACACATCGGCAAACCGGCCCGACCCGCCGGAGACGTGTTTTCCGTCGATGAAATGGGTGAGTTCCATGATGCACCTCCCTGCCTGTGCGCTGCCGGGTCTCGCGGATATGAAGGCGCGACCCGGTCAAAAATTGCAAGCCGCGCCGGATCAGCCGCCGGCCTTGGTTGGACGTTCAAAGAGCAAAGCGCCCTTCTCGGCGGGCAGGCGCTGCCAGCGCCAGCCGCGGAAACTGCGCCGGACTTCCTTGCGCATCGCCTCGCCATCCTTGCGCGCGGCATCGTCAAAAAGCGCCGCACCGCCCGGTGCAAGGCGTGGAAAGAGCTGCGCAATTGCCGGGGCGCGCGCGGCACCGCCGACGACCTGCGGTCCGTCGACAAAGAGAAAATCGATGCGCTCGGGCAGTGCCTGCAGCGCGGTCAACGCGTACCAACCGCGGCCCAAGGGCTCGTCCAGCGGCTCGATCGGCGCGTGATGGATGGTCACATTCGGCCCCAGGCCCAGCCGCGCCAGCCGCGCGCGGGTCACCTCGGCAAAGCTCGCATTGGCCTCCAGACTGTGAAGCGCGCCGCCACCCGTCAGCTGCAATGCGCGGGCCGAGACCAGGGTTGAGAGGCCCGAGCCGCATTCGACCACCACTTTTGGCTGCCGGTCGAGGATTTGGGTGGCCAGATGCACCAAAAGATCCGGCGAGGCGGCCCAGTGCCGCGTGGCGGGCAGCGCGCCGAACGGCCAGTCGAGCAGGTGGCACAGATGAGCCCGCCACTCCATCTGCTGGCCGGTGGTCAGGGCGGCGCGCTTTGCCGCCTCGGCAATCTGAGCCGACGGCATGGTGGGGCCGGCATCGACTGGTGCGGCTTGAGCCGGACCAGCGGGTTCGACTTGCGAGGGATCAGCCTTCACGGGACCAGCCTTCACGGGACCAGCCTTCACGGGGCCACCCGATGACGCTCGGTCCTGCGCATAGGTGGCAAGCGCCTGCGCCATCTCGGCGCGAAACGGCGCCAGCGCCGCGTCAAGGTCGGCCCGTGTCGCGGGCGGTTGAGGCGGTGTCCTGTCCTCCTGTGCCCGTGGCGGGCCCGCGTGGTCGCGGCGCTGTGCCCGCACCAGCAGCCAAAGCGTCGCGGCCTGCCCCACGAGAAGCGCCACCAGCAGATAGATCATGCACGCTCCCCTCGGCCGCCTGTGGTCACCGCGTAAGCGCAATCCCCTGGCAACTCAAGGCCCGGTCCGGCGAAATGGCCGCGCTCAGCCCCAGATGAGCAGAAGCACCGGCACGGCGATCGCTGTGATCAGGATCTCCAGCGGCAGGCCCAGCCGCCAATAATCGGTAAAGCGATAGCCGCCCGGGCCCATGACCAACGTGTTGGCCTGATGCCCGATCGGGGTGAGGAAGGCGCAGGAGGCCCCGATGGCGACGGCCATCAGGAACATGTCGGGGTTTGCGCCGCTCGCCTGGGCGATGGAGAGCGCGATGGGCGCCATCAAAAGCGCGGTGGCGGCATTGTTGACCACATCCGAGACCAGCATGGTCACCACCAGCACCGCCGCGACCAGTGCCCAGACCGGTAGCGCCCCAAGGCTGAGCAGGGCATTAGCGGCCATCGTGCTCGCACCCGTGGCCTCCAACGCCGCACCAAGCGGGAACATTGCGCCCAAAAGCACGATGACCGACCAGTCGACGGCCTCATAAAGCGCCTCGACCCGCAGAATGCGAAAGGCCAGAAAGCCGAGAATCGCCGCAAAGAAGGCCAGGGTGATCGAGGCGAGGCCCAGCAATGTGGCGGCAATCGCCGCGGCAAAAATCGCCACCGCCGGGCCGACGCGACGCGTGGCGCCGAGGCTGAGATCGCGCGCGCCCAGCGGCAACAGGAAAAAGCGCCGCTGCAGCTCGGGCAGGGCGTCGGCCTCGCCGTGCAAGAGCAGGATGTCGCCGGGCTCGAACGCCGCATCGGCAAGCCGGTCGGTCGCATCATGGGCCCCGCGCGCCAGCCCCGCCACCAGCGCACGGTCGCCCGACCAGAGCGGGAAATCGGCGATCCGCCGCCCGATCAGGCCGGAGCCGCGGGCCACCATCACCTCCGCCGTGCGGTAGGCGCCGCGGTCGAGCGTGTCGGGATCCACGATCTCCGCCTCGCCGGCAATGGACAGGCCGAGTTTTCCGGCCGCCCCCTCGATGGCCTCCAAAGGGCCGCTGACGAGAAGCACATCGCCGGCCGCCAGCCTGCGAAACCGAAAGCCGGGCAGAAGCTGGGGACCGCGCAGCAGCCCGGTGACACTGATGCCGCTGCCCTCGCCGACATCGCGCAGGGGCGCGCCGACAAGCGGGCTGGTCTCGGCCACCACCAGCTCGACCCGGTAGCGCCCGATGCGAAAGCCTTCGGGCGTGCCGCCACCCTCGCGCGCGCGCCGCGGCATCAGGATAGAGGCGGTGAGCAGCAAGAACACGACCCCGCCCAGCGCCACCGGAAGCCCCACCCAGGCAAAATCGAACACCCCGAAGCCGCTGCCCAGCATGTCCTCGCGCACACCGGCAATGATCAGATTGGGTGGTGTGCCCATCAGGGTGGTCATACCACCCAAAAGCGCGCCGAAGGCCATCGGCATCAGCAAGAGCCCCGGCGCGCGCCCGGATTTGACCGCGGTGCCGATGGCCACGGGCATCATCAGCGCCAGCGCACCGACATTGTTCATAAAGGCCGAGGCGACGGTCACCACCCCGGTCAGGGCGGCCATGTGCAGCATTGGCGTTGCGGTCAGATGCGCGATCCGCTCGGCGACTATGGCGATGACGCCGGCCCGTTCCAACCCCGCCGAGAGGATCAGGACCGCCGCGACAGTCAGCACTGCGGGATGGCCAAAGCCGGAGAAAAGCGCCCCCGCAGGCACCAGACCCAGCGCGCCGGTGCCGACCAGCGCGATCAGCGCGACCACATCATGGCGAAGCTTGCCCGACACAAACAGCGCCACGACCAGGCCGAGCAGTGCAAGGGCAAGATATGGCGGGGCAGGAAGGACTAGGGCTGGCATGAGGTCTCCGCGTCGCCCCGCAACCCAACGCCGAAGCGCCATGTCTTTTCAAGCGGCAATTCCGACGACGCTTAGCCGCGCTGGCCAGATGTGCCAGGCCGCGATGCCGGCCGGCCTCGCCCGGCCCGCCCCTCCTTCAGGGCGGGCAAGCGAGTGGCTTCGGCGCATCATACCTTGGCCGGCAGCAGCGCTTGCAGGGCGGTCAGATGGTCCGCCTCGGCGGGCGGTTTGTCCCAGCGCAACCGTGCGATGCGCGGAAACCGCATTGCCACGCCGGATTTGTGCCGGGTCGACCGGTTGAGCCCTTCAAAGGCAATCTCCAGGACCAGACCATGCGCGGCCTCGGCCCGCACCGCCCGGACCGGGCCGAACCGCTCGACCGTGTTGTCGCGCACATAGCGGTCGATCTGCCGCAGCTCTTCATCGGTAAAGCCGAAATAGGCCTTGCCGACGGGCACCAGCGCCCCGTTGGACCAGACCCCGAAAGTATAGTCGGAGTAGTAGCCCGAGCGCTTGCCATGCCCGCGCTGTGCATACATCAGCACCGCATCGACAGTTTGCGGCGCGCGCTTCCATTTGAACCAGGGGCCTTTTGGCCGGCCCGCCACATAAAGGCTGTCGCGACGCTTGAGCATCAGCCCCTCGATCGCGGCATCCGGCGGGTCGGCCCGGGCCGCCGCCCAGTCCTCAACCCCTCCCGCCGCCAGCAGGGGCGAGAGGTCGATGCGTGCGGACCCGAGGGCCGCCACGAAACGCTCGAGCCGGGCGCGCCGGGTTTCAAAGGGCAGGCCGCGCAGATCCTCCGGCCCGTCGCGCAAGAGATCATAGGCGCGCAGGGCGGCCGGATGGCTGGCTTGCAGCTTTGCCGACACGGTTTTTCGGTTGAGCCGCTGCTGCAGGTCCGAAAACGGCGCGACCCGGCCTTCGCGGATGAC
>JBCDDO010000317.1:0-4075 GCA_039180245.1 Pseudomonadota bacterium
GGGCTGTGGGCGGTGCTTTGGCGCTGCTGGGCATCTGGGCTGTGTGGCGCGCCTGGGCCATTTGCGGCGCCGGGGACCGCTTGGGCACCACCGCTATGCGAGGCATTTGGGCCGTGCCGGGCGTCTGGGCCATGCTGGGCATCTGGGCCATGCTGGGCATCTGGGCCGTACCGGGCCTCTGGGCCGTGCTGGGCGTCTGGGCTGTGCGGCGCGCTTGGGCCATCTAGGGCGTCTGGGCCGGGCGAGGCGTTTTGATCGCGCGGGGTCCCGGGGCTCTGCGGGCCGCCACGCCCGTTTTGGGCGCTGGGGCTGTGCGTGGCGCCGGGCGGGTCGTCGTCGCGGGTCAACCCGCGCCCCCCTCGGCGCCGCCCCGCGGGCCTGGATAGTCCGCCGCCGCCCCGCCGCTCTCTGTACCCTCCCCGTTCATGTCGCCCCGGTCCGGGACGCGCGGATCGTCTTTGGCCTGTTCTGTTCTGCCCGTGTGACCTCTGCCCGTGTGAACTCTGCCCGTGTTCTTTGGGTCCGCGTGCATTGGGTCCGCGCGCATTGGATCCTTGTCCGCCATGGCCTCTTCGGCACCGCCCGCGTCCGCCATGGCGTCGTCCGCACTGCCCGGGTCAGCAACAGCCGCGTCTGCTCTGGCCTCGCCTGCTCTGGGCGGGTTGGACGTCGCCTCGTCTGCGCCGCCTGGGTTTGAAGCGACCTCCTCCTGTCTGGTGCCCGGGTTCGCGGTTGCATCCTCGGCGATGCCTCGATCTGACGCATCCGCGCGCGCAGCGCTGCCATTTGGCAGGTCGCGGTCCGGTGCCGCTTTGCTGACGCCGCCGCCATCCGCGGCGCCGGGCGCCGGCGCGGGCCGGGCATCCGACCTCTCGCCCAGGCCGGTGGGCTGCACAGGCGCGACCGCCGCCCCGGTCTCGGCCGGTTCGTCGGGTTCCGGCGCGGTCTCATCCTCATCGGGCAGGTCGACCACGATGCGCCGGGCGGCAAGATCGACCGTCGGCACGAAGGCCCGGGTGAAGGGCAGCATCAGCAGGGTTTTCTGGCCCGCCCCGGCAATCTCCAGCACGTCGCCCGCGCCATGATCGGCAATGCCCCGCAGATGTCCCAGCACGGCCCCGCCTGTGTCCTGCACCGACAGGCCGAGCAAATCGGCATGGTAGAACTCATCCTCGGGCAGGGCCGGCAGCTGCGCCCGCGCAACAAAGAGCCGTGTGCCCTTCAGCGCCTGTGCCGCATCGCGCTCGCTGATGCCCGAGAGGCGGGCGGCAAACGCGCCGGCGATGGGCTTGCCCAGGGTCACGGTGAAGGCGCGCCCCGCGGCGCTGCGCAAGGGGCCGTAGCCGGCAATGTCGCGCGGCTCGGCGCAAAAGCTCTTCAGCCGCACCTCACCGCGCAGGCCATACGCCCCGGCCACCGCCCCGACACAGACCAGTTCATCTTCGGCTGCCATTGCGTCCTTTCTGCCGGGCGGCACGCCGGCCCCAGCGCGCCAGGCCCCCGCATGCGGCGCGCGGGTGGGTGGGCGGGGCGCGACGCGTGCGGGGGCTATTCGGCCGCGGCTTCTTCGCTTGCGGTGTCGGCCAGTGCGGCGGCTTTCTCGGCCCGCTCCTTGGCCCGCTCCTGCGCCTTCTTGCCCGGTGCGCCCTTTTTGAGATTGGCACGGGCGGTCTTGGCATTCACCCCGGCCGCCTCGAGAAAGCGCGCCACCCGGTCGGGTGGCTGCGCGCCCTGGCCCAACCAAAGCTGCACCCCCTCCAGATTGAGCTTCACACGCGCATCGCGGTCCGTGGGCAAAAGCGGATTATAGGTGCCCAGCTTTTCGATGAAGCGCCCGTCGCGGGGCATGCGGCTGTCTGCGGCCACGATCGAATAGAAGGGGCGTTTCTTGGACCCGCCGCGGGCGAGCCGGATTTTCATGGACATGCATCGGTCTCCTTGGTCAATGGCAGGGGGCGCTCAGCCCCGGATCTGTTCGTGATGCCGAATGACCTCGGCGATCACGAAATTGAGGAATTTCTCGGCAAAGACCGGGTCCAGCCCGGCCTCCTCGGCCTTGGCGCGCAGCCGCGCAATCTGGGTCGCCTCGCGGTCGGGATCGGCAGGGGGCAGATCATGGGTCGCCTTCAGCCGGCCCACCGCCTGGGTTTCCTTGAACCGCAGCGCCAGGGTGTGGATCAGCACCGCGTCGAGATTGTCGATCGCGGCACGATGTTCGGCCAGCAGCAGGGCCGCGCGGGTCGGGTCGCTCATCCCAAATCCTCCCGGGGCAGGTCTTCCGTGGGCATATGGCGATAGACGATGTCATCGGGATGGGGCGGCGTCGTTGCGGTGTCGCGCTGCGCGCCGAGCCGTTCGGCCAGCGCGATCGAGCGCGCATTGTCGGCGTCGATATAGCTCACCGTGCTGGTCCAGCCCAGATCGCGGAAGAGATGCCGAAGGCAGGCGCGGGCGGCTTCATAGCCGATGCTGCGGCCCTCGGCCTCCTCCCACAGCATCCAGCCCATTTCCGGCTCGGGCCAGCCGGTGGGACAGAACGGGCCGATGATGCCCAGGCAGCGATCCGAGCCGCGCTGCGTGACCGCAAACCCGCCATAGCCGCGCAGATCCCAATGCGCGACTTCCGCGGCAAAGACCTGCCAGGCGCGGGCGGGCTTGAACGGGCCGCCGATCCGGTCGGCGCGCGGCGAGAGCAGGAAGCCCATCGCCCCCGCCTCGTCCCGCGCGGCCGGCCGGCGCAGGATCAGCCGCTCGGTTTCCAGCCGCTCGATCATGCGGGCCTGTCCGGCCGGGGATGGCGGTAGACGTGATCTTCCGGATCGGGCCGCGGGGCGGCATCGTCGCGCACCGCACCCAGCCGCTCGGCCAGCGCGATCGAACGGGCATTCTTAGGGTCGATATAGCTCACCGCCGTTTCCCAGCCCAGATCGCGAAAGGCATGGTCGAGCGTGGCCCGGGCGGCCTCATAGGCAATGCCGCGCCCCTCGGCCTGAGGCCAGATCAGCCAGCCGATCTCAAATTCCGGCCAGGTCGCGGGGTAATAGGGCCCGACGACGCCCAGGCAGGTGTCGTCGCCCTTCATCGTCACCGCAAAGCTGCCAAAGCCGCGCAGACCCCAATGCCCGAAATCGGATGCCCAGCAGGACCAGGCGACATGGGTCTTGAACGGGCCGCCGACATATTTCGAGCGGTCGGATTCGTAAAACGCAACCGCGCCCGGCTCGTCGCGCGGCGCGGGGCGGCGCAGGATCAGCCGCTCGGTTTCCAGACGTTCGATCATCGGGCCACCGGTCCGGGATGGCGCCAGATATAGAGCTCGCCCGCCTCGGCATGGGTGTAGCTGCCCTCGCGGGTGGCGCCCAGGCGCTGGGCCAGCGCGATGGAGCGGGTGTTGTCGGGCGCGGTGAGGCTGACGGCCGTGCTCCAGCCCAGCACGTCATAGGCATAGCGCCGGGCGGCCAGGGCGGCCTCATAGGCCACGCCGCGGCCTTCGGCGGCATCAAAGACCGACCAGGCAATCTCGGGCTCGGGCCAATCCTCGGGAAAAAACGGCCCCACGATGCCCAGCGGCGCGTCGCTGTCGCGGTCCGCGACCAGCCAGCGGCCATAGCCGCGCAAATGCCAATGGCCAATGACCGCTGTCAGCCGGGTGAAGGCGGCGTCGCGCGCATAGGGGCCGCCCACCCCGGCCGAGCGGGGCGAGGCGCAAAAGGCGGCATAGGCCTCGAAATCGGACCAGCGCGGCGCGCGCAGGCGCAGCCGGTCGGTCTCGACCGTGGGGATCTCGATTTGGGTGGGTGCGGTCGCGTGCATGCTGGGATCCAATGGTCAGCGCGGGCCGGCATTGTGCGGCATGGTGGACGTCGCCGGGGCGGTGTTGCGCCCTGCGATTTTGGCGCCCCGGCGCGTGGCAAAGCGCGTGGCGCAGCGCGTGGTGCGAGGCGGGGCCTTTGCCGTGCCGGGGTTGCCGGGGTCGGCGGGGTTGCTGAGATCGGCGGGGTTGCCGGGGTTGCCGGGGTCGATGCTGGCAAGGCGGTGGGGTTGGACAGGCGCGCCCATCACTTCTTTTTCCCAA
>JBCDDO010000318.1:0-4048 GCA_039180245.1 Pseudomonadota bacterium
ATTTGGGTGCACCGCCACCAGAGATCGACCAAACCCTCGTGCAGAACATCATTAAGGGGCGCCGTTGGTTGTCGATGGTTATTGCGGGAAAGACCTTCTCTGAGATCGCAGAAGCCGATGGCGTTTCAAAACGGCGCGTGCAGGACGTGGCCAGTCTCGCGTTGCTAGCACCTGATGTTCTTGGCTCAATCGTTCAGGGTGAACAACCCGAAGGTCTCACCACCGATTATCTGATCAAGACCCGGTTCCCGGCAATCTGGTCAAAACAGCGCGAGCAGTTCGCAGCGCTCTGACATCAGAATCCCAAAACTCGTACCATCGGAATTGCAAACAGAGACTGCGGCCCGAAATCGGCTTCGGATCTACTCGGAATTGTGTCTCTGCTGGAAGCGTCGCACGGTAAACGCCCGGAAACACGCGGCAATTGGCCGGCAACTTCTCAGGGTCTGAAATCAGAGAAGTGTTTGGCTGGGGAACCTGGATTCGAACCAGGACTGACGGAGTCAGAGTCCGCTGTTCTACCGTTAAACTATTCCCCAGCGGTGGGCGCTGATCTACGGCACCGGGCCGGCCAAGGTCAAGGCCCGCGACGCGCCGGGTTGGCTGCCTCGGCGATCACCTCAACCGCCTCCATCACATCGGCTTCCGTGCAATCGATGGTCCCGACGGTAAAGCGGATGACAAAGCGCCCCTCATGGGTGGTCTGGGTGAGATAGATCCGGCCCGCGGCATTGATCCGCTCGATCAGATCACGGCTCGCGGCATCGCCGGCCGTCATGGCAAAGGAAAAGAGCGCCAGCGCCGGGGCGGTGGTGATCTCGATCCCCGGGATCCGGGCGATCCGGTCATGCGCCGCCTGGGTCCAGGCGACATGGTTGCGGATGATCCGGCGCAGCCCGCTCACCCCCTCGGCGCGCAGCAAAAACCACAGCTTGAGCGCGCGGAAGCGCCGGCCAAGCGGCACCGTCCATTCGGAATAATTGACAATGTCGCTTTGCCCGGGCGTTTGGAGATAGTCCGGCCGCAGGCCCAGAGTTTTGATCTGATCCATCGGATCGGCCAGGAACTGGACCGAACAGTCGAAATTCGCCCCCAGCCATTTATGCGGGTTAAAGACGACCGAATCGCACAGCTCCACCCCTTCCCAAAGCGAACGGAATTCCGGGCAGATCATCGCCGAGCCGGCCCAGGCTGCGTCGAGATGGGTGTAGAGCCCCTCGGCTCGGGCGATGCCGGCGATTTCGGCCACCCGGTCGGAGGCGCCGACCGCCGTGCCGCCGACCACAATGACCACGCCGGCGGGAACGAAGCCCGCTTCACGGTCGGCGGCGATTGCGGCGCGCAGGGCCGCGGGGTCCATCGCATGACTGGCATCGGTGGGGATTTTCACCAGATTGTCCTGTCCGATGCCGGCGATCCAACAGGCCTTGTCGATCGAGGAGTGGTTTTGCGCCGAGGCGTAAATCCGCGGCGTCGGTCCTCCGGCCACACCTTGCGCGATGCCGGCCCAGCCGAGCGCCCGCTCACGCATGGTCAACACCGCGCAAAGGGTCGCGGTGGAGGCTGCGTCCTGGATCAGCCCGGACCACTGCGCCGGCAGGCCCAGAGCCGAGGCCAGCCAGCGGACCATCTTGCCCTCGATCTCGGTCGCTGCGGGCGAGGTCTGCCAGAGCATCGCATTCACCGCGATGCCTGCAACCAGATGCTCGGCGACCATCGAGGCGCGATGCGCATTGGAAGGGAAATAAGCAAAGAATCGCGGATGCTGCCAATGGGTCAGCCCGCTCGGCACGATCCGCTCGAAATCGGCAAAGATCGTTTCCATGGGTTCGGGGTCTTCGGGCGGACTGTCAGGCAGCGCCGCAGCAATCGTGCCAGGCGCTGCATTGGGGCGCACGGGCTGCGTGCCGAGCTCGGCCTGGTACTTGGCCGTCCAGTCGACCGCTTGCCGGGCCCATTTGCGATAGCTGTCGATATCCATGCCAAACCTCAGCCCAAGAATGCATCGATCCGGTCGCCCGGTGCGCCGCGGGTCAATGCCGTGAAATCGCCCGATCCGAACATCGCCTCGCCGGCGTCAAGGATCGCTTGATGTGTGACCCGGGCCAGGGCCGAGCCAAGGCTGATCCGTGCAACCCCGATGGCGGCCAGATCGGCGCGGCTGACCTTGGCGAACCGGCCCACGGCAAGCGCATTCACCGGCCGGTCAAGCGTGGTGCAGATGCGGGCGAGATCCTCCATGCTGCGCGGCAGTGGGGCATAAAGGCAATCCGCGCCCGCCTCCTGAAAGGCCAAGAGCCGCTTGAGCGCCTCGTCGATGTCATATTGGCGGGTGAGGATCCCGTCGGCCCGGGCGCAGAGCACGAAATCTTTCGGGAGAGCGCGGGCGGCGGCCACAGCGGCGCGGATGCGCTCGACCGCCAAATCAAAGGCATAGGGCGTCTGGGCCGGCAAGGCAGTGTCCTCGATCGAGATCCCGGCCAGCCCGGCCTCGGCCGACAGCCGGACGGTTTCGGCCACGGTGTCGGGGTCCTCGCCGAATCCGTTCTCGAAATCGCCCGAAACCGGCACATCGACCGCGGCGATCAGGTCCTGCGCATGGGCAAGCGCCTCATCCCGGCTCACCGTGCCGCCGTCGGGCCGGCCCAGGGTAAAGGCATGGGCAGACGAGGATGTGGCGATGGCTTGCGCACCGAGCCCGGCGAGCATCTTGGCGCTGCCCACATCCCACGCATTGGCGAGAATAAACGGGTCGCCCTTGACATGCAGCGCGCGAAACGCGGCGCCTTGATCTTGTGTCATTCATGCCTCCCCTTCTGTGCTGTCGCGGACATTGCGCGCGGCGAAGGCGGCCAGCCGGGTCAACGCGTCGCCCAACCGGTCATCCTCAAGCGTCAGCGCCACGCGCACATGGCCGGCTGCCGCGGCGCCGAAGCTTTCGCCGGGCATCACCGCGATCTGGTCCTCGTCAAGCAGCCGATTGGCAAAGGTCTTGCCCGACATGCCGGTCGCGCGGATGTCGAGAAAGACATACATCGCGCCTTTGGGCGGCAGGATGCGCAGGCCATTGGCACCCGACAAGATGCCCAAGGCAAGCAGACGCCGGCGCGCATAGATCGCCGCGGTCGCGGCGGCGATCTCGTCGCCCTGATCCAGCGCAAACAAAGCGGCGTCCTGAATGAAGCCCGGCACGCCATAGGTCGTTGCCATGCCCAGATCGGCGACGGCGGCCATGATCTCGGTCGGGCCGATCAGCCAGCCGATCCGAAAGCCGGTCATGGCGTGGGATTTCGACAGCGAGCCCACGACAAGCGTCCGCTCGGCCATGCCGGGCAGGCTGCGCAGCGAGACATGCCGGCCCTCGAACACCTGGGTTGCATAGACTTCGTCGGAGATGACCCAGAGATCATGCGCCTGGGCCGTCTCGGCGATGGCTGCCAAGGTCGCGTCGGAATAGATCGCGCCGGTGGGGTTGTGGGGGGAGTTGACGAGCAGGGCCCGCGCGCCGGCGCAGGCAGCCTCCAAAGCCGCACGGGTCGGCTCAAAGCCGTCTTCCGAGCGGGTGTCGAGCACGCTCAAAACGCCCGATGCGGCCCGCACCGTGTCGGGATAGGTGGCGTAATAGGGTGCGATGATCGCGGCCCGGTCGCCGGGATCGAGGCAGGTGGTGAAGGCGGCAAAGAGCGCGCCCTGGCCGCCGGAGGTCACCTGGACCTGATCGGCAGCCGTGGGAATGCCAGTCTCCGCTTCGGCTTGGGCCGCAATCGCGGCGCGCAGCGCCGGGGTGCCTGACATGGCGGCATAGCCGGTGTTTCCGCCTGTGGCGCTTGCGTTCATCGCCTCCAGGATTGCGGGGTCTGTTACCCAGTCATGATCGCCGATGGTCAGCATCGCCACCGGTGATCATGACTGGGTAACAGACCCCGCAATCCTGGCGGCGATGAACGCAAGCGCCACAGGCGGAAACACCGGCTATGCCGCCATGTCGGGCACCCCGGCGCTGCGTGCCGCGATTGCGGCCCAATCCGAAGCGGAGACTGGCATTGCC
>JBCDDO010000319.1:0-4025 GCA_039180245.1 Pseudomonadota bacterium
GAGCGGCGCAACCAGCGCCCGCCGGTCACCTACACCACCTTCCAGGCGCGCGATCTGGGCGGCGATACGGCCGATCTCTTCCGCACCGCCTGCCTTGAGGCCTATGAGCGGTTTCAGCCCGAGGCGCTGATCGTCGGCGCGTCCTGCACCGCCGAGCTGATCCAGGACGACCCGGCAGGGCTTGCCGAACGCATGGGTTTGCCGGTGCCGGTCATCCCGCTGGAGCTGCCGGCCTATCAGCGCAAGGAGGGCTACGGCGCCGACGAGACCTTCTACCGGATCGTGCGCAGCCTGGCCCGCCCGATGCCGCGCACCGAACGCGTGAGCTGCAACATTCTTGGGCCGACGGCATTCGGGTTCCGCCATCGCGACGATGTCGAGGAGATCGTCCGGCTGCTGACCGATCTGGGCGTTGCGGTCAATGTCATCGCGCCGCTGGGGGCAGCACCGGCCGGCATCGCCCGGCTCGGCGCCGCCCATTTCAACGTGATGCTCTATCCCGAAAGCGCCGAGACCGCCTGCCGCTGGCTGGAGCGTGAGCTGGGCCAGCCCTTCACCAAGACCGTGCCGATCGGTGTCGGGGCAAGCCGGCGGTTCTTGGCCGAGGCGGCCGAGCTTGCCGGGCTTCCCGTGACCTCCAACGAAACCCGGCTGCGCTTTCCCTGGTGGTCGGCCTCGGTCGATTCGACCTATCTGACCGGCAAGCGGGTTTTCATCTTCGGCGATGGCACCCACGCGGTGGCCGCCGCCCGCATTGCGCGCGACGAGATGGGCTTCGAGGTTGTGGGCCTTGGCTGTTACAACCGCGAACAGGCGCGGCTGATGCGCACGACCGCGCGCGAGTTCGGCCTCACTGCCCTGGTGACGGACGATTACCTGGAGGTCGAGGCGGCGATCGCCGAAACCGCGCCCGAGCTGATCCTGGGCACCCAGATGGAACGCCATATCGGCAAGCGGCTGGGCATTCCCTGCGCGGTGATCTCGGCCCCGGTCCATGTGCAGGATTTTCCCGCGCGGTATGCGCCGCAAATGGGCTGGGAAGGCGCGAACGTCATTTTCGACACCTGGGTCCATCCGCTGGTGATGGGGCTGGAAGAGCATCTGCTGACGATGTTCCGCGAGGATTTCGAGTTCCATGATGCAGCTGGGCCCAGCCATCACGGGCATCGGGCGGCCGCACCGGCCGAGAGCGCCCCGGTTGCCCGGTTGGTGGGGGGCCAGCCCCCCACTGTGCCTGCGGCACAGCCCCCCCGGAGTATTTCGACCAACGAGAGGGACACGGACCCGCGCGGCGACACGGTGATCTGGCTCGACGAGGCCGAGCGGGAGCTGCGCAAAGTGCCCTTCTTTGTGCGCGGCAAGGCGCGTCGGAACACCGAGCGTTTTGCCGAGGAAAACGGCCTGGGCACCATCTCCATCGACACGCTTTATGAGGCAAAGGCCCATTATGCGCGCTGAGCGGATCGCCCCTTCCTACCGGGTGGCCATCGTCACCCTCGACGCGCACAGCGCCGGGCCGGTGGCGCGGGTGGGCGCACGGCTGGCGACGGATTTTCCGGGCTTGGCGGTCAGTGTCTATGCCGCGGCCGAATGGGCCGAGCGCCCCGAAGCGCTGGCCCAGGCGCGCGACGGGGTGGCCGAGGCCGACATCGTCATCGCGAACCTGCTCTTCATCGAAGAGCATATCCGCGCGATCCTGCCCCAGCTTCAGGCCCGTCGCGACGGCTGCGACGCGATGGTGGGCATGATCTCGGCCCCCGATATCGTCGGGCTCACGCGCATGGGCGCGCTCGACATGTCCAAGCCGGCAACCGGCATCGCCAAGCTGATGAAACGTCTGCGCGGGTCGAAATCGCCCAATGCCAACAGTGGCGAGAAGCAGATGCGGATGCTGCGCCGGCTGCCAAAGATCCTGCGCTACATTCCGGGCAAGGCCCAGGATCTGCGCGCCTGGTTCCTGACCATGCAATATTGGCTGAACGGGTCGGACCAAAACACCGAGGCGATGATCCGGTTTCTGATCTCGCGCTATGGCCGCAACCCGGACTGGCGCGGTGTCGCGGCCGACGCTCCGGCGGAGTATCCCGAGGTCGGGCTTTATCATCCGGACCTGCCCGGCCGGCTTGGAACCGACCCCGCCGAGCTGCCGGCACCCCCGGCCCCTCGCGGCACGGTTGGGCTTTTGCTGATGCGCTCCTACATCCTGGCCGGCGACACCGCGCATTACGACGCGGTGATTGCGGCGCTGGAGGCGCGCGGCCTGCGGGTTCTGCCCGCCTTTGCCGCGGGCCTGGACGGACGGCCGGCCATCGATCGGTTCTTCCACGATACAGGCGCAGGTCAGATCGACGCGCTGCTGTCGCTCACCGGCTTCAGCCTTGTGGGCGGTCCGGCCTATAATGACAGTGCCGCGGCCGAGGATGCGCTGGCCGGGCTCGACGTGCCCTATATCGCCGCCCATGCCCTGGAGTTCCAAACGCTTGGACAATGGGAGGAAAGCCAGGTCGGGCTGGGACCGGTCGAGACCACCATGCTGGTCGCCTTGCCCGAGATCGATGGCGCCACCGCCCCGACCGTGTTTGGCGGCCGTCTTGAGGCCGGGGCGGCGGACACGACCGCCCGCCAGATGGCGCCCTGCCGCGAGCGGGTCGAGGCACTTGCCGACCTGGTCGCAAAGCTCGCCTGCCTGCGCAGTTCGCAGGTTCAAGACCGCCGGCTGGCCATCGTGCTCTACGGCTTTCCGCCCAATGCCGGCGCGGTGGGCACGGCCGCACATCTCTCCGTCTTTGAAAGCCTGCTCAACACCCTCAACGCCCTGAAGGCCGAGGGGTATGATCTGGACCCGCCGGAAAGTGTCGAGGCCCTGCGCCATGCCGTGCTCGACGGGAGTGCGGCGCGGTTCGGGCAGGAGGCGAATGTCACCGCCCGGCTCAGCGCCGACGATCTGGTGCGCCGCATCGACACGCTTCCCGAGATCGAGGCGGTCTGGGGTCCCGCGCCGGGCCGGCATCAATCGGATGGCTCGGGCGTGTTCGTGCTGGGCGCGCAGTTCGGCAATGTCTTCGTCGGGGTGCAGCCCGCCTTTGGGCATGAAGGCGACCCGATGCGGCTGCTCTTTGAGACCGGCTTTGCGCCGACCCATGCTTTTGCCGCCTTCTATGACTGGATCCGGCGCGATTTCGGGGCCGATGTGGTCTTGCATTTCGGCATGCATGGGGCGCTGGAATTCATGCCGGGCAAACAGGCCGGCATGTCGGGGGCCTGCTGGCCCGACCGGCTGATCGGCGATCTGCCCAACATCTATCTTTACGCGGCCAACAACCCTTCAGAGGCGACGCTGGCCAAACGGCGCGCGAATGCCGTGACCGTCAGCCATCTGACCCCGCCCTTGGCCAAAGCCGGGCTCTACAAAGGGCTGGCCGAGCTCAAGGACAGCCTGCAGCGCTGGCGGGTCACGGCGCCGACTGCCCCGGAACGCGCCGAGTTGGAGATGCTGATCGCCGAGCAGGCTGCAGCGGTCGATCTCGACGCGGGACCCGACGCCCTGTGGCTCAAGCTGCTGGAAACCGAGGATGCGCTGATCCCGGACGGGTTGCATGTGGTCGGCAGACCGCTGAGCGACATCCAGATGGAAGAGCATCTCGCAGTGGTCGCAGCGCATGGCGCCGAGGCGCGCGAGAGGGCGGCCGACACGCTGTCGCAGGACCACGAGATCGCAGGCCTTTTGCGGGCGCTGGGCGGGCATTACACCCGGCCCGTGCCCGGCGGCGATCTGATCCGCAGCCCCGAGATACTGCCCACAGGGCGCAACATCCACGCCTTCGATCCCTTCCGCATGCCCACCGCCTTTGCGCTGCGCGACGGGGCGGCCCAGGCCGAAAAGCTTCTGGCCGCACATGCAAGCCTGCCGCGCTCGGTCGCGCTGGTGTGGCTGAGGCCGTTCAAACTTGTGCGTATCATGCGCACGTGTGAGAATTGATCTGACGATCGACCACCGACAAGAGAAATATACCGACCGTATTGGA
>JBCDDO010000320.1:0-4008 GCA_039180245.1 Pseudomonadota bacterium
AGCTTGTCCTTGGCCTCGACGATGCGGTTGGCCCAGATCAGCACGCGCTCGCCTTCTTCGGTGAAGCCCTGGAAGCGCTGACCGCGCTTGACGATCGGCACGCCGAGCTCCTGTTCGAGCTGGCGGATCCGGCCCGAGAGGGTCGGCTGGGTGACGTTGCAGGCGGCGGCGGCGCGGGTGAAATGCCGCGCCCGCCCCAGGGCCACGAGATATTGGAGCTGTCTTATGTCCATGCAGCGGCCGGGCCACCCCGATGGGCGGACCCCACCCCGGCACCGGCGGGATGCGGGGCGGCGGCAGGAATGCCCACCCATGGCCCGCCCATCGGGGTGGGCTGGGGGCCGGGCTGGGGGCCGGGCCTAGAAATCGAGATTCTCCACACTGAGCGCATTTTCCTGGATGAACTGGCGCCGCGGTTCGACGACATCGCCCATGAGCTTGGTAAAGATCTCGTCGGCCTCATCGACATGCTCGATCTCGACCTGCAGGAGTGTGCGCGCATCGGGATCGAGGGTGGTTTCCCAAAGCTGGTCGGGGTTCATCTCGCCCAGCCCCTTATAGCGCGAAACGGTGAGGCCGCGCCCGCCCTCCTCCAGCACCGCATCGAGCAGCTCGCCCGGCGCGTTGATGGGCTGGGATTTCTCGCGCCGGGTCAGCGTGGCGGTCTCGCCATAGATCTCCTTGAGCGTCGGATGGAACCCCGCCAGCCGCCGGCTTTCGGCCGAGATCAACGCCGGCCCGTCGAGATGGCGCACCTCCTCCACCCCACGCAGCACCCGCCAAAAGCGCAGCCCGCCATCCTGTGTGGGCCGGCCCTGCCAGCCCCGCTCATACTCATCGGCGATCTTGTCGAGCCGACCCGCGACCAGATCGGCCAGCGCCTGGCGGTCGCCCTCTTCATGCCCCAGCGCGCCGGCAATCGCGGCATGTTCCAGGACAAAGCGCGGGTAGTGGAGCGGGAAGGCCGTGAGCAGGCCGCGCACCGCCCGGGCCTCTTCGATCACCCGGGCAAGATCCGCCCCGGCAATCCGCTCGCCCGAGGCTAGTGTGAGCGCGGCATCGGCCGAGCCCATCTCGACCAGGTAATCATCGAGCGCAGTTTGATCTTTAAGATAAACCTCGGATTTGCCGCGCGCGGCCTTAAAGAGCGGCGGCTGGGCGATGAAGAGATGCCCCGCCTCGATCAGCTGCGGCATCTGGCGGAAAAAGAAGGTGAGCAGCAGGGTGCGGATATGCGCGCCATCGACATCGGCATCGGTCATGATCACGATCTTGTGGTAGCGCAGCTTGGTCAGATCGAACTCATCCGCGCCGATCCCGGTGCCCAGCGCGACCACCAGATTGCCGATCTCCTGGCTCGACAGCATCCGGTCGAACCGCGCCCGCTCCACATTCAGGATCTTGCCGCGCAGGGGCAGCACCGCCTGGGTGTGGCGCGAGCGGCCCTGGCTGGCCGAGCCGCCGGCGCTGTCGCCCTCCACCAGGAAAAGCTCGCGCTTCTCGGGGTCCTTCTCGGAGCATTCCTTGAGCTTGCCGGCAAGGTAGTTCACATCTGTGGCGACCTTCTTGCGGGTCAGCTCACGCGCCTTGCGGGCAGCCTCGCGCGCCAGCGCCGCCTCGACGATCTTGGCCATGACCTTTTTGGCCTCGCCGGGGTTTTCCTCAAACCACTCGCCGAGCTTTTCATAGATCAGCCCTTCGACCGCGGGGCGCACCTCCGAGCTCACCAGCTTTTCCTTGGTCTGCGAGCTGAATTTGGGATCCGGCACCTTGACCGAAAGCACGCAGCTCAGCCCTTCGCGGGCATCATCGCCGGTGAGCGTCACCTTCTCCTTGCGCGCAATGCCCGAGGCGGCGACGTAATTGTTCATCGTCCGGGTCAGCGCGCCGCGAAACCCGGCCAGATGGGTGCCGCCATCGCGCTGGGGGATGTTGTTGGTGAAGGGCAGGACATTCTCGTGATAGCTGTCATTCCACCACATGGCGAGCTCGATGCCGATGCCGTCGCGCTCGCCCACGATATGGATCGGGTCGCCGATCAGCGCCGATTTCGAGCGGTCGAGATAGCGCACGAATTCCTGCACCCCGCCTTCGTAATGCAGCTCGATCTCCTGGATCTCGGCATGGCGCTGGTCGCGCAATGTGATCCGCACGCCCGAATTCAGGAAGGCGAGCTCGCGCAGCCGGTGTTCGAGCGTCTTGTAGCTGTAATCGAGGTTGGAAAAGGTGCTGAGTGCCGCCAGAAACCGCACCTGGGTGCCCTTCTGGCCGTCCGCCGGGCCGTCCTCGCGCAAAGGCGCGACCGCTTCGCCATGCTCAAACCGCACGAAATGGGCCTTGCCGTCGCGCCAGATGCGCAGCTCCAGCCAGTCGCTGAGCGCATTGACGACCGAGACGCCCACGCCATGCAGCCCGCCCGAGACCTTGTAGGAGTTCTGGTCGAACTTCCCACCGGCATGGAGCTGGGTCATGATCACCTCGGCCGCCGAGACGCCTTCGGTGGGGTGGATGTCGGTCGGGATGCCGCGGCCATTGTCGGAGACCGAGACCGAGCCGTCGCGATGCAGCACCACGGCCACGGTGTCGCAATGCCCCGCCAGCGCCTCGTCAATGCCGTTATCCACCACCTCATAGACCATGTGATGCAGGCCCGAGCCGTCATCGGTGTCGCCGATATACATGCCGGGGCGCTTGCGCACCGCCTCCAGCCCCTTCAGCACGCGGATCGACTTCGCGCCGTACTCCTCTGTGCCGCGCCCCGCTGTGTCGCCGCCCGGGTCACCCGTGCCGTCCGGCCCAGAGGGGGCTTTTTTCCCGGGGTCGCGCTGCTCGTCTTCGGCCATGGTTTTTCCTGTGTTCTTTCGACCTGCAACCTAATGGCTCGACTGTCAGAAGTCACGCGCGCGCGTGCGCGGAGTCTAGTGTAAAGGGTTAACGCGCCGGAGCGCCCCCGCGGGCTATTCGGGAAAACGCTCGCCTGCCGATGGTGCGCGACCGGGCAGCCAGGTTTCGTGAACATGCAGCCAGACCACCCCGCCCGGCGCGTCTGGTGCGGCCCGCATCAACACACTGGTCAGCCGCGCCGACATCTCCTCACCGCGCTCATGCCATTCCTCATAGGTGGCCAGGGCCAGACCGGGGGCGATCTCACGCGCCGCGGCGTTTTCAACCCGGATGCGGAACGCCGCCCGGTCTTCGGCCAGAACACCGTGAATGCCGTAAAATTCGCTCAGGAGCGCGGCATGTCCGGTGCGCGAGCCATTGGGGCTGATCACTTCAAGTTCAGGCGCCAGCGCCTCTGAAAACGGCAGGAAGGCGGTGTCGGTCTTTGCGACGGCGCCGACAAGCCAGTCCTCAAGCACGACATGGAGCCGTTTGGTCTCGGCAACGCAGATCTCGGCCAGGGTCATTGCGGTCTCCTCTTGGTGGGGCTGCGCTCAGTCGCGGTCCTGATGCAGGCGGGATCCGGTGTCGCTCTCCTCCACGCGCAAACGCAAAGCGTCGCCCGGAAAGTCGGCGAAAAGTTCAGGTCCGGTGCCGGTCATCCAGACCTGGGCGCCAAGCTCGGTGATCTCGGCATAAAGCGCCGCGCGCCGCGCGTCATCGAGATGCGCTGCAATCTCATCGAGCAAGAGCAATGGCGCTGTGCCGGTGGCCCCGGCCAGGGCCCGGGCATTGGCCAGCACCAGACTGATCAGAAGCGCCTTTTGCTCGCCGGTCGAACAGAGCCGCGCAGGCTGGTCCTTTGCTGCATAGATGGCCGCAAGGTCGCTGCGATGCGGCCCTGTCAGACTGCGCCCGGCTGCCCGATCGCGATCGCGGCCGCGGGCCAGCGCCGCGGTGAAATGCGCGGTCAGCTCCTGACAAGCGACATCGGGAGCGCCGTTCTTAGCCGGCAGCGGTGGGGCGCCATCGGGATGCTCCAGCGCCAGAAGCGCCCGGGGAAACGCGCTCGGGCTGGCCCCGCCGGCACTCTCCTGCGCGGCTGTCAGACGGGCGATCGCGTGA
>JBCDDO010000321.1:0-3995 GCA_039180245.1 Pseudomonadota bacterium
CCGGCGGATTATCTGCCGTCGACGCTGCCGGTGCGCCCGCTGATCCGACCGGTGGCAAGTGCCGGCGAGCCGGCCGCGCCGGCAGCGTCGACGGCAGATAATCCGCCGGCCCCGAGATAAGGTTCTTGCGGGCGCGGTGCAACTGGGCAAGGAAGAACGACCCCTGCACCATCCGACTGGAAATCGCCGTTGCGGTCGACACCGACAGCATGACGGCAATGCCGGTCTGCCAATC
Organism: Pseudomonadota bacterium; assembly: GCA_039180245.1. Taxonomy (GTDB): domain Bacteria; phylum Pseudomonadota; class Alphaproteobacteria; order Rhodobacterales; family Rhodobacteraceae; genus J013. Next base: position 236 of record JBCDDO010000321.1, read on the forward strand.
TCCGGTCAGCTCGAAAATGATCAACGTGGTCGAAATCGGCGCGCCCAGCACAGCGGCGGCGACCGCCCCCGTTCCGGCCAGGGCATAGAGCGTGACGGCCCCCGACAGACCCGGTGCAATGCCGGTCGCCACCTCGCCAAAAGCAAACCCCGTGAGCGCGCCCAGCATCAGCGCGGGCGAAAACACCCCGCCGCCCATTCGGCCGGCCAAGGTGATGGCGACCGCAATTGCCTTGATCAGGGCAAACAGGATCGCCGTGCCGATGAGCAAATCGCCCGACAGCGCTCGAAAGGTTGTCTCATAACCCACCCCGATGATGTGCGGAAACTGCGTTGCAATCAGCCCCAGCATCGCGCCGGTGATGCCGGGCCGCGCCCAGGACGGCAGCCGCCAGCGCCGCTGCAGCGCGTTGCCCGTGTCCTCGGCCCAGAACACCCCGCGGATGAGCGCGACGGCCACCAGGCCGCAGAGCAGACCCAACAGAAGAAAGGCCGGCAGCTCGGCATAAAATGCCAGGTTGTGGCTGGGCAGTTCGAATTCCGGCGCATCGCCCAGATGCAGGCGGCTGACCACGCTGCCCGCAACCGCCGCGATGGTGATCGGCGCAAGAGCATGGATGGCAAAATGCCGCAGCACCACCTCATGCGCGAATATCGCCCCGGCGATCGGCGCATTGAAGGAGGCCGCGACCGCTGCGGCCACCGCGCATCCCAAAAGATCGCGCCCGGTGATGCCATCGGCGCGGATCCGATTGGCCACCCAGGACGAAATGACCGCGGCAAGATGCACCACCGGGCCCTCGCGCCCGGTCGAGCCGCCGGTTGAGAGGGTGATGAGCGATGCAAGCGCCGAGGCAAGCCCCGCGCGCTTTTCCACCCTGCCATCGTAAAGCGCCGCGCCCTCGATCACATGGGCCACCGACCGAACCCGTCCGTCATCGGTCAGCCGCCACATCAACAGCCCAACCGCAAGCCCGCCGAGGATCGGAATGCCAATCACAAGCCCGGTGTTCAGCGAGGACAACTGGCTGGCCAGCATCGTGTCATCGGCGCCGTAAAAATTCTGCTGAAGAAACGCGATGCCCAATCGAAAGCCCAGGGCCGCATAACCGGCTGCAACCCCGACCGCGAGCGCGAGCGTCCAAAAGGCAACCAGTTTCCAAGCATGCCGCGGAAGCCGAAGGATGCGATGTTGCCGTGCCATTCCCGTCCCGTCTTGCGCGCGTCCTTGCGGCCGCCGGCCAAGCCTGCGCTCGTCCAACGCGGCATGCGACACTATCCGGCGCCCGACAAGAGATGCAAAGGCCGCCCACCCGGTCGCAGCGCCGCAGCCCGCGCCGATCCGCCGGCTTACCGGTTCGGCGCAGGGAAAAACCGACTAATCGCTGCGTTTCGACCGCAGCCCGAGCGCCGCACCAATTTGTTGCGCGCGCGGCAGGTCCGCATGTGCCTTGCGCAGTGTCTCAAGCCGCGCCCGCGCCCAATCGGGATAGGGTGCCGAGCGGCGGGTGGTCAGATCGACATTCATTGTGACCTGCTCCAGGGTCGCGCAAAGCCGGCCATCCTCGCTGGCCAGCATCTCGCAGAATAGATGCACCCGCTTTGCATCGACGTCGAGAAGCCGAAAGCGCGTGACGAACCGCGCGCCCAGCGCGAGTTCGGACAGGAAATGCAAATGGGTCTGCAACGCAAACGGACCCATGCGCGCCTCGGCAACGAAACTCTCGCCGATGCCCAGCGCCTCAAACAGCTCATCGAGCCCCCGGTCGAAAGCAACCAGATAATAGGCAACATTCATATGGCCATTGTAGTCGATCCAGCCCGGCTCGACCTCCTGCTCGCCCAATGTCACCGGTTTGCCGTGCGTGACCTCCACCGCCTTGCCCCTTTCGTCGACCAAGCCGCGCCCCTATGCTGCCGCGGATCGGTCAGGGAGGGTCGCATGCCAATCGAAACCGCCATTGAGCGCGCGCGCAAGCTTATCGGCGACCGGCTCAGCACGGCTGCGGCCATTCGCGAGCAGCATGGGCGCGACGAGGGGGCCGAAGACCCCGCCAGCCCGGATGCCGTGGCCTTTCCCGACAGCACCGAGGAGGTCAGCGCGCTGGTGGCGATTTGCGCCGAGGAGGGCTGCCCGGTGATCCCCTGGGGCGTCGGCAGCTCACTGGAGGGCCATGCCATCCCCTATCGCGGTGGGCTGACCATCGACACATCGCGGATGAACAAGGTTCTGGAGGTCCATGACGGCGATCTCGATGTCGTCATCCAGCCCGGTGTGACGCGCGAGGCGCTGAACGAGGACCTGCGCGCAACGGGGCTTTTCTTTCCCATCGATCCCGGAGCGAATGCGACCCTGGGTGGGATGGCGGCGACCCGGGCCTCGGGCACCACCGCTGTGCGCTACGGCACGATGCGCGAAAATGTGCTGGCGCTGGAGGTGGTTCTGGCCGATGGCCGCGTGATCCGCACCGGCACGCGGGCCCGCAAATCCTCCACCGGCTATGACCTCACGCGGCTCTTTGTGGGCTCTGAGGGCACTCTGGGCATCATAACCGAGCTGACGCTGCGTCTGCATGGGCAGCCCGAGGCGGTGTCGGCCGCCATTTGCAGCTTTCCCGATATTGGCAAAGCGGTCGAGGCGGTGATGGCCACGATCCAGATGGGCATTCCCATGGCCCGGATCGAGTTCATCGACGAGCTTTCGATCCGCGGCTTCAATCTGATCTCGGATCGCAATATGCCCGAGATCCCGCATCTTTTCCTTGAATTTCACGGCACCGAGGCGGCGGTGGCCGAACAGGCCCAGACCGTGGGCGAGATCGCGGCCGAATTCGGCGGCGGCGATTTTCAATGGGCCACCAAGCCAGAGGACCGCACCGCGCTTTGGAAAATGCGGCACAATGCGCTTTATGCGGCCCGGGCAATGCATCCGGGCGCGCGGATCCTCACAACCGATGTCTGTGTGCCGATCAGCCGGCTGGCCGAAGCCGTGACCGAGACCCGCGCAGATGTCGATGAAAGCGGGATTGTCGGTCCGATGCTGGGCCATGTCGGGGATGGCAATTTCCATTGCGCGATGTTGATCGACCCCGACAAGCCGCAGGATCTGGAGACCGCCAAAGCGCTGGCGCATCGCATGAACCGGCGCGCGCTGCGTCTCGGCGGCACAGTGTCGGGCGAGCACGGGATCGGGCGCGGCAAGATGAAGTACATGCAGGAGGAGCATGGCGACGGATGGAGCGTGATGGGCGACATCAAACGTGCGCTCGACCCGCAGGGCATCCTCAATCCCGGCAAACTGGTTCAGGTGAACTGACGCGTCGGGCTCACCTTAGGTCGGGATCGACCTGGCCAAAGGCTGGGCGGCTGCGGGACGCAAAGCAAAGCGAGGACCCGCGCGCCAGCTGTAAAGAGCCGCGCGCCGGGCGCGCAAATCATGGGCTCAGTCTTCTGGCAAGCAAACCCGAGACTGGGCGCGTTGAATGTCCGCTCTCACCGACGGCAGGGGTGCTTGATTGGTCCGCTCTTGCCGACAGCAGGGGCGCCTGCGCGCCGCTCTCGCCCATCTGCCAATCGCCCGAACACCGCGCTGGGCAACGCACGCGTCGGCAAAAAGACCGTCGCGTATCAGGTCGGCAGCGAGCGCCCGATTGAACCTTACCTCAACACGGTGCCTGCGCTTTAAAGGCGGTGCGTGAAACCGCAGGCCGCCAAGCGGCACCCGGATTTGGCCGTCAACACTGTGTTGCGGGCGATTGAGA
>JBCDDO010000322.1:0-3986 GCA_039180245.1 Pseudomonadota bacterium
GCCAAATGTCGCATATGACTCCACCCGTGAACAAAACGGGAATATGATGCGACAATGGGATTCGCCGAACTCTGCATCACGACGAATTTTACATTTCTGACCGGTGCGAGCCATGCCGAAGAGATGGCCGCGCGGGCGGCCGAGCTGGGTCTTTCGGCCATCGCCGTGGCCGACCGGAACTCGGTGGCCGGGGTGGTGCGGGCCCATGCCGCGCTGAAGGAGCTGGCGCGCGAACGGGCATCTGACGACGGCGCGGGCAGCGCTACGTCGGTGCCCGATCTGATCCCGGGCGCGCGGCTGTGCCTGGCCACGGGCGAGGAGATCACCGCCCTGCCCACCGACCGCCCGGCCTGGGCGCGGCTGACCCGGCTGCTGACCCTGGGCAAACGGCGCGCCGAAAAGGGCGGCTGCACCCTGCATCTTGACGATTTGCTGACCGGGGCTGCGGGCTTGATCCTCCTCCTCCATCCCGGTCCGGTGACCGTGCTGCCCGATGGCACCCCCGACCCCCGCGGCGTGGGCGCCGCACTGGCCAAACGCTTCCCGGGCGATGTGTTTCTGGCTGTGCGGCCGCATTATGACGGCCAGGATGCCGCACGCTTCGCGCGATTGGCGGAATGGGGTCTGCCGCTGGTCGCCACAGCCGCGCCGCTGATGCACCATGCCGCGCGCCGGCAGCTGGCCGATGTGCTCAGCGCGATCCGCGAGGGCGTGACGGTCGAGGCATTGGGCCGCCGCGCCCAGGCCAATGGCGAGCGTCGGCTGCGCAGCGATGCCGAGATGCGGCGCTTTTTTGCCGGCGATCCGGCAGCGGTCGACCGGGCCGGGCAGATCGCCGCGCGCTGCCGCTTTCGCCTGCCGGAGCTTTCCTATGAGTATCCCGATGAGGTGCTGGCCGGCGAAGCGCCCCAGGCCCGGCTGGAGCGGCTGACCGCCGAGGGGGTGACCTGGCGCTATCCCGACGGCGCGCCGGCGCGGGTCCAGCAGGTGGTCGCCGAAGAGCTGACGCTGATCGGCAAGCTGGCCTATGCGCCCTATTTCCTGACCGTACACGATATTGTGGCCTTTGCCCGGTCGCGCGGGATCCTCTGCCAGGGCCGCGGCTCGGCGGCCAATTCCGTGGTCTGCTATGCGCTCGGCATCACCTCGGTCAGCCCCGAGATCGGCACAATGGTCTTTGCCCGCTTTGTCAGCGAGGCCCGCGACGAGCCACCCGACATCGATGTCGATTTCGAGCATGAACGGCGCGAGGAGGTCATCCAGCACATCTATGAACGCTATGGCCGGCACCGCGCCGGGCTCTGTGCCACCGTCATCCATTATCGCGGCAAGCGGGCCATTCGCGAGGTGGGCAAGGCCATGGGCCTGTCGGGCGATGTGATTGCGGCGCTCTCCAGCCAGATCTGGGGCTGGGGCGCATCGGGCGTGGCGGATGAACGCCTGCGCGAGATCGGGCTCGACCCAAGCGACAAACGCCTGCAGCTCACGCTGGATCTGTGCGAGCAAATCCAGGGCTTTCCACGCCATCTCAGCCAACATGTGGGGGGGTTCATCATCACCCGGGGCCGGCTCGACGAGTTGGTTCCGATCGAGAATGCGGCGATGGAGGACCGGACCGTCATTGAATGGGACAAGGACGACATTGATGCTTTGGGGATCCTGAAGATCGACGTTCTGTCCCTGGGCATGCTGACCTGCGTGCGCAAGGCTTTCGATCTGATCGAGATGCATCATGGCGTGCGCTATGCGCTGGCCACCCTGCCGCCCGAAGATCCGACGGTCTATGACATGCTCTGCGCGGCCGACAGCATCGGGGTCTTTCAGGTCGAAAGCCGGGCGCAGATGAACTTCCTGCCCCGGATGCGGCCGCGCTGCTTTTACGATCTGGTGATCGAGGTTGCGATTGTGCGGCCCGGGCCGATCCAGGGCGACATGGTGCATCCTTATCTGCGGCGGCGGCGGGGCGAGGAGGAGGTGAGCTTTCCCTCCGATGCGCTGGGCGCGGTGCTGGGCAAAACGCTGGGGGTGCCGCTTTTTCAGGAACAGGCGATGCAGATCGCCATTGTCGGGGCGGGGTTCTCGCCCGAGGAGGCCGACCGGCTGCGCCGCGCGCTCGCCACCTTCCGCAAGACCGGCACCATCGGCAGCTTTCGCGAGCGGTTTCTCGACGGCATGGCGCGCAACGGCTATGAGGCGGAATTCGCCGAGCGCTGCTTTTCGCAGATCGAGGGGTTTGCCGAATACGGCTTTCCCGAAAGCCATGCGGCCAGTTTTGCGCTGCTGGTCTATGCCTCGGCCTGGATCAAGCACCATCATCCGGGGATCTTTGCCTGTGCGCTTCTGAACGCCCAGCCCATGGGGTTTTACGCACCGGCCCAGATCATCCGCGATGCGCGCATGCATGGGGTCGAGGTACGCCCCGTCGACATCAATCTGAGCTATTGGGACAATGTGATGGAGCCCGACGGCACCGGCGGCCTCGCAATGCGGATGGGGTTTCGGCAGATCAAGGCGATGCGCGAGGAGGAAGCGGTCTGGATCACCGCCGCCCGCGGCAATGGCTATCCGGATGTCGAGGCGGTCTGGCGCCGGGCCGGCACCCCACCGCATCTTTTGACCGTGCTTGCCGAGGCCGATGCCTTTGCCGGGCTGGGCCTTGCGCGGCGCGACGCGCTTTGGGCGGCGCGGGCGGTTTCCGGCGCGGCCCCCCTGCCGCTCTTTGCCGATGATCTGGATGGCGAGGGGATCGCCGAGCCGCCGGTCTCCCTGCCCGTGCCCACCGATGGTGAGGAGGTGGTCGAAGATTATCTTGCCTTGCGGCTTACGCTGCGCGCGCATCCGCTGGCCTTGCTGCGCGACCGGCTGACCCCGCCATCGGCGTGAACTGCCGCTGCCCAGCCGACCGCCACGGCACCCGAACGCGCCCGCACCGCAGCCCTCAATCGGCCCTGGCCTGTGGTATAGCGCACAGGGCAGCGCAGACCCGGCAGTCCCGAACCTTCCAGCCGACGGAGCATCGGGGTATGCTGCGTATGTCCTCGAGCCAAAACAATGAAAGGAACAGGCGCATGAAATCGCTCTTGGCGGGAACTTGTGTGGCGGCCCTGATGCTCACCTCGGCCTGCGATCCCAACACCGGCCAGCCCTCGCAGCGTGTCGTCTCCGGGGCGCTGATCGGCTCGACGATCGGCGCGCTTGGCGGGCTTCTGGTGGGCGGGAATGACCGGCGCAACGCATTGGTCGGCGCGGGCATCGGTCTTTTGGTCGGCGCAGCCGTGGGCACCTATCTCGATGATCGCGAACGCGCGCTGCGCCGCGATTTGCAGGGCACCGGCGTCATTATCACGCGCTATGAAGACCGGCTGCAATTGACCATGCCCGAAGGCATCACCTTCGACACCGACAGCGCGGCGCTCAAACCCTCGGCACGACGCTCCATCGGCGTGATCGCGCGAGAGCTCAACAAAGATGCGCGCTCATACATTGATGTCATCGGGCACACCGACAGCACCGGGACCACCCAGTACAACCAGCAGCTGTCAGAGCGACGCGCGCTCTCGGTTCAAAGCGCGCTTGCCCGGCGCAATGTCGATCCGGCGCGGATGGCCCATGCCGGCGCCGGTGAAACCCAGCCGATCGCCACCAATGCAACACCGAACGGGCGGGCCCAAAACCGGCGCGTCGAGATCTTTATCTATCCCGCTTCCTGAAGCGCCGATGCCGGCAGCGGATCGGCTGGCACCGCCCCGATCCGTTCCGGTGCCAGTCGGGTGAGGCGCGGCCCATAGCGCCGCACCTCGTCCGGGGTCAGCAACACCACAACACGGGCACTGTCGAGCTGAGATCGGGCCAACATGGCCGCAAGCCCGGCCGGGCTGCTGGGCAGCGCGGCGCGCTCGGCATCGCGGCGCGAAAGATCGATGGCCTCAGCGGCATGGTTGCTGCCGATCACCAGATCCGCGGCCTGCAGCCGGCGCAGCGCCCGC
>JBCDDO010000323.1:0-3981 GCA_039180245.1 Pseudomonadota bacterium
CTGGCCCTGGTTTTGTCGGCAACGGCGCTCTGCATGGGGCTGGGCGTGCCGGTCGGCATCGCGGCTGCGCGCCGGCCCTGGCTTTATGCGGCCCTGCGCCCGGTGCTCGACCTGATGCAGACCATCCCCACCTTCGTTTACCTGATCCCGGCGCTGATCCTTTTTGGGCTGGGCATGGTGCCGGGCCTCATCGCCACCGTGATCTTTGCAATCCCTGCGCCGATCCGGCTCACCCATCTTGGCATCACCTCCACGCCGGCCACGCTGATCGAGGCTGGGGCAGCCTTTGGCGCAACCCGGTCCCAATTGCTGGTCAAGGTCGAGCTGCCCTATGCGATGCCCCAGATCCTGGCCGGGCTGACCCAGACGATCATGCTGTCGCTTTCCATGGTGGTGATCGCGGCGCTGGTCGGGGCCGACGGGCTGGGCGTGCCGACGCTGCGCGCGCTCAACACGGTCAACATCGCACGAGGGTTCGAAGTCGGCGTGGCCATCGTGCTGATCGCAATCATCCTCGACCGCATGGTGCGCCGTCCGGGGAACGGGGCATGAGCGTAACCTCTCCAAATCCGGGCAAGTCGCCTGTCGCTGCGCACGCACCGATGGTCGTGCTGGATCGGGTCAGCATCGTCTTTGGCGACCGGCCCGACACGGCGCTGGCGATGATGGATGCTGGCGGTGAGAGGGCCGAGATCCAGGCCGAAACGGGTCAGACGCTGGGCGTGCATGATTGCTCGCTTGAGGTGGCCCGCGGCGAGATCCTGGTGCTGATGGGTTTGTCGGGTTCTGGCAAATCGACGCTCATTCGCGCGGTGAACGGTCTGGCGCCGATCGTGCGCGGATCGGTGCGCCTGACCGTCGATGACTGGACCTGTGCCCTGCCAGGTGCCGCGCGGCGCGACTTGCAACGGCTGCGGCGCGAATGCGTCTCGATGGTGTTCCAGCAGTTCGCGCTCCTGCCTTGGCGAACCGTGCGCGAGAATGTCGGCCTGGGGCTGGAATTGCGTGGTTTGGGCCGGGCGGAGCGCGACAAGACCGCCCTTGCCCAGCTTGAGCTCGTCGGATTGACGGATTGGGGCGACCGCCGGGTGCAGGAGCTTTCTGGCGGCATGCAGCAGCGCGTCGGGCTGGCCCGGGCTTTTGCCACCGAAGCGCCGGTTCTGTTGATGGATGAGCCGTTCTCGGCGCTCGACCCGCTGATCCGAAGCCGGCTGCAGGATGAGCTTCTGGATCTGCAGGGCAAGCTGGGGCGCACGATCCTCTTTGTCAGCCATGATCTTGACGAGGCGATGAAGCTTGGCAACCGCATCGCCATCATGGAGGGCGGGCGGATCGTGCAGGTCGGCACGCCGCAAGAGATCGTGCTGCGCCCCGCCACGCCCTATGTCGCGGCGTTTGTGGCGCATATGAACCCGCTTGACGTGCTGCGGGCGCGCGAGGTGATGCAACCGGTCGTGGGCAGCGCTGAGACCTTGTCGGCCGATGCGGCCACGGTGCCGGCGGGGATGCCGCTGCGCGAGATCGCAACCCGGATGCTATCGGCGCCGGGGCCACTGATCGTAGTCGAGAACGGCACGGTGTTGGGTTGGATCGAGGCGGCCGATGTCGCCCGCGCGTTGACCGGTGCGGCCCGAAGCGCAGCCGAGTAGGGAGCTTGGGCAAGCCGCCCGGGGCTGCACTCACTGGTCAAACCGGCTTGATCGACGAGCCGCCGGGATGTCTCGGGATGTCTGTTGAGCTGGCAGGAGGTCCGTATCCGCCGTCAACCATGCAGCACGCGCCGTGCCTGTTGTCGCGGTCGGATGTATTTCAGCCCTGACCCGCGGCGTCAGCCGGTCAGGGACTGCCCTGCTTATGGTGTCAGCGGCATGCGGCGCCGGATATCCAGCAGATGCGCAGGATCGAGCTCGGCCGCGATCCAGCCCGGACCGTCAGGCGCCCGGGCCAGGATTTCTCCCCACGGGTCGATGATCAGCGAATTGCCATGGCAAGGACGTTCGCCCGAAGGCTGCGGATGCGTGCCGGTCTGACCGGGGGCAAGCACATAGCTTTGCGTCTCGATCGCGCGGGCCCGGCAGAGAACCTCCCAATGGGCGCGGCCGGTATCGGCATTGAACGCGGCCGGGATTGTGAGGATCTCGGCGCCAGCCGCGCGCTGCCGGCCATAAAGCCCCGCAAAGCGCAGATCAAAGCAGATCGACACGCCAACGGTCCAATCGCCGAGCGGATCGGTCACAATCTGCGTGCCCGCGGTCAAAAGATCGGCCTCGCGATAGGCGCGGCCGGACGCCGTTTGAACCTCCAGCATGTGAATTTTGCGGTAGCGTGCGCGCTCGGTGCCATCGGGCCCAAAGACAAGCGCGGTGTTGTAGATCCGGTCGCCATCGGCCTCCAGGATCGACCCCAGATGCAGCGTGATGCCCAGCTCGGCGGCCAGAGCCGCGCCCAGTTGCCAACTCGGACCGTCGGGCAGCGGTTCTGCGGCCGCCCGAAGCGCCGCGCGCGAGCCGCCTAAAAAGCTTGTGTATTCAGGGGTTACGATCAGCTCCGGTGCGGCCTTTGCATGTGCGGCCCGCACCAGCGTATCGAGCGCGGCCAGATTTTCGGCGGTGTCGGTCCGGCTGTTCATCTGGATCAGGGCTGCGCGCATGGGCCGTCTCCGAACCGGGTCTCGGCACAGCCTAAAGCGGGCCTGTCTTGCAAGGCAAAATGATTTTGCCCAAGGGGGTTTCGCGGCGGCATTGGCTCAGCCAGTGTGCGGGCATGAGCGACAGGTTGGAGGATACGGGCCGGCGCGGGGCCGTTGTGCTGCATGTGGGGGCGTCCCGTGCGATGTGGTGGCGCGATCATATGGGCACGCTGCTTCCAGAATATGACGTGCATCTGTGGGATGAGGTGCCCGACCCGGCCCGGGTGCGCTTTGCCGTGGTCTGGAAGCACCCGGCCGGCGGGCTGCAACGCTTCTCCGGTCTTCAGGCCATCGTGTCGATCGGGGCAGGGGTCGACCATGTCTTCGTCGATCCCGACTTGCCGAAGGGCGTGCCCGTGCTGCGCACCACCGGGCCCGACCTCACGCAGCGGATGCGCGAGTACATCTGCCTGAACGTGCTGCGGCTCCATCGGCGCGACTGGGAGGTCCGCGCCGCTTCAGCCGCGCGCGAATGGCGCCAGAACGTGCAGCCGCCGGCCACGGCACGCAGGGTCGGCGTGATGGGTCTGGGCAATCTCGGCGCCGACGCCGCCATCGCACTTGCGGCTTTGGGCTTTGACACGGCCGGCTGGACGCGACGGCCGCGCGACTGCCCCGGCATTGCGGTCTATGCCGGCGATGCCGCGCGGGCGGCCTTCCTGGCACGGTCCGACATTCTGGTCTGTCTGCTGCCGCTGACCCCGGCCACCGACGGGATCTTGAACGCCGATCTGTTCGCGCAGCTGCCGCACGGTGCCGGGTTGATCAATGCTGCGCGCGGCGGGCATCTGGTCGAGGAGGATCTGATCCCCGCACTCGACCAGGGGCATCTCTGCCGCGCGGTGCTCGATGTGTTTCGCACCGAGCCGTTGCCGCCCGAACATCCGTTCTGGGCCGATGCGCGCATCGACATCACCCCGCACACCGCGTCGATGATCGATCCCGAGGCGGGCGGGCGGCTGATCGCCGAGAACATCCGGCGGTTTGCGGCGGGCGCGCCGGTCGACGATCTGGTCGATCCCGCCCAGGGCTATTGAGGAAAGCGCAGCATGCAGCTGACACCCGATGAGCATGACCAGGCCGCCCAGGCGCTGTTTGAGGCCGAGCGATCGGGCCAGCAGATCGGACTACTGTCGCGCCGCTTTCCAAGCATGGATTTGGACGATTGCTATGCCATTCAAACCCGGCTGGTCGCGCATAAGCTCCAGTCTGGGCGGCAGGTCATCGGCTGGAAGATCGGGCTGACCTCGCGGGCCATGCAGGCCGCTCTGGGCATCGATATTCCGGATTCC
>JBCDDO010000324.1:0-3971 GCA_039180245.1 Pseudomonadota bacterium
CCCCCCCCCGCCCCCCCCCCCCCCCCCCCCCCCCCCCCCCCCCCCCCCCCCCCCCCCCCCCCCCCCAGCATTGTCGGTCTGAGGCAGCCCCCGGGCATGGGGCAATCCTATCCCAAACCACAGCATCCCAGCATCCCAGCGCGCGGTTCGGATATCCGACGACCACTGGCGAAGACGGGGCCGGGGAAAGAAGCTGGCAGGGCCGCACATCCCCCGCACGGGACCCTGAAATGCCCCCATGCGTGCAGCCCTGCCGGGTCGGCCGGCAGCCCCCTACTCGGCCGACGCATCCAAAAGCGCAGTTGCGCCGTCAAACCCATCGGCGATCAGCATGTCGAGCTCGGCGCCCGAGATCGTGACGGGGGACCCAAAAGCCCGCGCGATGAACTCATGCGCCTTGGCGGCCGGGTCGGTGACCACGCCGATGATCGCCTCGGCAAGGGCGGTGCGCGCCTCGGCGGGAAGCCCGGCCGGCGCAATGAACACGAAATGCCCATCGGCATGGAAGGGCACGCCCAGATCGGCCAAGGTCGGCGCCGACGGGGTCTGCGCCAGCGGGACCGAAAGCGCCGAGGCGAGCTCGATGAGATCGCCGGCCTTCACGCCGCGGGCCTGGATGCCGGCCATAAAGCCCAGATCGAGATCGCCCGCGGTCACGCCATCCATCACCGCCTTGCCGCCCTTGACGACGACGATATTGAACTCAACGCCATTGGCCTTGCCCAAGAGATAGGCCAGATCGGCGAGCTTGGGGCTCATCGCGCCGAAGCGGATCTCTTCCCCTGCCTTGGCCGCGGCGATGACATCGTTGAAATCGGCCCATCCCATGGTGCTCAGCGCAACGACGCCCATCTGAAAGCCCGCCGTGGTCGTCAGGCCGGTGAAATCAGCCGGTGTCATGCCGGTATTGGCCGCGGCCATGTTGTAGCCCAGGGTTTCGGTCACAGCCATGCCGATGACCGTGCCGTCATTGGGCGCGTCCTTGAGCGCGGCGGCGAGGTTGAGCCCGCCTTTGCCGGTCACCTGTTCGGGGATGATCTTCCAGCCCAGCCGGGCCTCCAGCGCCTCGGCGATCAGCCGGGCCTGGGTGTCGGCGCCGCCGCCGGCCCGAAACCCGATCAAAAGCTTGATCGGCCCCGGCGGGGTCCACTCGGCCAGCGTTGCGGATGCCGAGACGGCGATCGCAAGGGCGGCAAGCCCTGCGGTCAGGAAGCGCTTCATGATATCTCCTCCCAGGATTCGTCTGTTTTGGTCTGTTTGCGCCAATTAGGTCGATTTTTGTTGACCTGTCAACTATCTTGATCAACCCTTATCCCAAGGGAGACCATAATGACCAACGGGCAGGACACCACCGCGGCCAGCGTTGCGGAAAACGCCAACCCCATCGAGACATTCCTGACCTATCGGCTGACCCGAACCTCGTGGCGGCTGAACGCGCAGGCGAGCCGGATCCTGCGCGACCAGGCGGGGCTGTCGCTGACCCAATGGCGGGTGATGGCGCTGATCGGGCCTCAGGGCACCCGCACGCTGAGCGATATTGCGCGGCAGGCCCTGTTCGACAAAGGCCAGCTCAGCCGCTGTGTGAAGGGGATGACGGAGGCCGGGCTGATCCGGGCCGTGCCGGATCCGGGCGACCAGCGCCAGAGCTTTTTGAGCCTCTCGCAAGAGGGACGTCGGATCTTCGATCGCATGCTGCCGGTCATGCAGCGCCGTCAGACGCATCTGCTGGACAGCCTCAGCGCCGATCAGCGCGCGGCGATCTTTCCCGCGCTCGACCGGCTGCTGGACGCCGCCTTGCGCACCGATTTTGCGCCATGAGCGGGGCGGGCGGCAATCTTTTGATCCTGATGTCGGATGAGCATCAGGCCCGGGCAATGGGCTGCGCGGGGCATCCCGCCCTGGCCGGGCTGATCCAGACGCCCCATCTCGACGCGCTGGCCGGGCGCGGGGTGCGCTTTGCGAATGCCGTCACCCCCTCGCCGATCTGTGTGCCGGCCCGGGCGAGCTTTGCGACCGGGCGATATGTCCACCAGACCCGGCTTTGGGACAATGCCATGCCCTATGCCGGGCAGATCCCGGGCTGGGGCCATGCGCTGCAGGGCGCTGGGGTGCAGGTGGAGAGCATCGGCAAGCTGCATTACCGCGCCGAGGAGGACCCGGCCGGTTTCGATGTCGAGCATATCCCGATGATGGTGGTGGGCGGGGTCGGCATGGTCTGGGCCTCGATCCGGCGCGAGGGCGAGCGGGTCAGCCGCGACGGGCGCATGCTGGGGCCCTATATCGGGCCCGGCGACAGCACCTATACCGAATATGATGCGGCGGTCACCGACCGGGCCATGGCCTGGCTGCGCGAGCCGCCGCCAGGGCCCTGGTGCCTTTATGTCGGGCTGGTCGCACCGCATTTCCCGCTGGTCTGCCCGCAGGCGTTTTTCGACCTCTATCCGGCAGGCGCCCTGCCCGCGCCCAAGCTGCACCCCCGCGACGGCCATGCCCGCCATCCCTGGGTCGACAAGCAAAACGCCTTTATGGACAGCGAAGGCAAGTTCACCAGCGCCGAGGAGCGGCAGGCGGCGCTGTCGGCCTATTACGGGCTCGTCTCCTGGCTCGACCACAATGTCGGGCAGATCCTGGCGGCGCTGGCCGCGGGCGGCGCGGCGGCCCAAACGACGGTGGTCTACACCTCCGATCATGGCGACAATGCCGGTGCACGGGGGTTGTGGGGCAAGTCGAACCTCTACCGCGAATCGGTCGATGTGCCGCTGATCATGGCCGGGCCGGGCATCGCGGCTGGGGTCTGCGACACGCCGGTGAGCCTCGTGGATCTGTCCTGCACGATCGCGCGGCATTTCGGCACTGAGATTGAGGCCGCCCCTGGGGCCGCCGATCTGCGCACCATTGCTGCGGCCGATGACGACCCCGCGCGGCCGGTCTTTTCGGAATATCATGCCGCCGGTGCGGTCTCGGGCGCGTTCATGCTGCGGCGCGGGCGCTGGAAATACCACCATTACATCGGCTTTGAACCGGAGCTCTTTGATCTTGATGCCGATCCCGAGGAGACCTGCAATCTTGCCGCCGACCCCGCCCATGCCGCAGAACTGGCGCAGATGGAGGCGGAGTTGCGGGCCATGCTAGATCCTGAGGCCACGGATGCCCAGGCCTTTGCCGATCAGGCCGCGCTGATCGACCGGCTGGGCGGGCGCGAGGCGGCGCTGAAGCTGGGCGCGTCGGCCGCCACACCACCGCCAAGGGTGAGCCCATGAAGCTCACGATCCTGGGCTCCGGCTCGCCCGAGCCGACCCCGCGCCGGGCCTCCTCGGGCTATCTGGTGGAGATCGGCGCCGACCGGATCCTGTTTGACTGCGGCGGCGGGGTGGTCGGCAATCTGATCCGCAGCGGGCGGCTGCCGCAGGACATCACCCATCTGGTCTTCAGCCATCTGCATTCCGATCACATGATGGATTACGCCCGGCTGGTGCATGCCGCCTGGGATGCCGGGGCGCCGCCGCTGAAGGTCTTCGGCCCCGCGCCGATTGCCGAGGTGACGCGGCGGCTCTTCGGCCCCGAGGGCGCGTTTGCCTTCGATCTGCACGCGCGCACCGACCTCAAGCCCAGCCAGGATGTCTGGCTGGCGCGGGGCGGCAGCCTGCCCCGGCCCTGGCCGCTGCCCGACATCACCGAGATCGCGGCCGGCGACCGTATAGAAGGCGAGGCCTGGCAGATCGAGAGCTGCACGGTGCCCCATGCCCAGCCGATCCTCGATTGTTTTGGCTTTGCGCTCAGCAGCGGCGGGCGCAGCTTCGTTTATTCCGGCGATGCGGGGCTTTGCGCGCCCTTGCGGGCGCTCGCGCAGGGTGCCGATCTGCTGCTGCACTGGTGCTATCGGCTGGATGGCGAGGCCGCGCCGGCCGGCATGGCCGCCGTCACCCCGACCCCCAGCGAAATAGCCGCCATGGCGGCCGAAGCTGGGGTCA
>JBCDDO010000325.1:0-3954 GCA_039180245.1 Pseudomonadota bacterium
CACCGACCATCGGGCCGGATGGAATGCGTCCGCGCGTGGGCTTGAGCCCAACCAGCCCGCAAAGCGCGGCCGGGATGCGGATCGATCCACCGCCATCGCTGCCCTGCGCTGCCGGAAGCACGCCGGATGCGACCAGCGCCGCCGCCCCGCCGGATGAGCCGCCTGCGGTCCGCGACAGATCCCACGGGTTGCGCGTGACACCGTGCAGAGCGCTGAACGTTTCGCAATGAATGCCGAATTCGGGCGACGCGCTGCGCCCGAAGATGACCAATCCGGCATCGAGATAGCGCTGCACCAGCGTGCTGGTCACCTGGTCCTCGGCGCTTTGAAGCAGACGGCTTCCGGAGGTTGTCACTGTGCCGGCAAGCGCCGCGCCGAGATCTTTTAGGGCAAAGGGCACGCCGTCCAGAACCGAGCGCGGGCCATCTGGCCCTGTGGCACGGATGAGATCGCGCGCCTGGGCACGGGCACGGTCGCGAAAATCGACTGTCAGCGCACGCAGCGACGGTTGCGCGACATCGGCAAGCGTAAGTGCGATCTCCAAAAGCTCGGCCCGCGTTGTGTCGCCGCGCTGCACCGCCCGGGCCAGCCCCATCGCGTCATGCGCGACATACTCGCCGGGGTCCATTGCCATTGTCAGAGCGTCCAATCATCGACGGCACGGATGTCGTCATCCGACCAACCCAGATGATGCGCGATCTCGTGCACAAGCACATGCGTCACGAGCTCGGTCAGATCCACATCGCCCCGCACCACCCACTCAAACAGGATCGCGCGGCGAAAAAGCCAAACGGTGTCGGGCGCAAGCGGCTGATCGGCAATCGAGCGCTCGGTCAGCGCGATCCCTTCATAAAGCCCGGTCAGTTCCAACGGGTCATCGATGTTAAGACCGTCGAGCTGGGCTCTATCCGCGATCTCAACGACGCGGATGACCAGTCCCGTACAGGCATGGCGGAAAGGGCCCGGCAACGCCGCAAAGGCGGCATGCGCCATGGCGTCGATCTCGGCCAAGCTCGGCGCCACGCCATCCCAATGCCGCTCAATCACGGTTCAATCGCCCCGCCCGCACATGTTCGATGCTCTGACCCGGAAAGCCTAGCGCGGCGCCGCGGCAAGCGCTATCAACATGGCGATGATCGTCACACGGTTTGCCCCCTCTCCCACTGGCCTCCTGCATCTGGGAAACCTGCGCGCGGCCCTGTTCAATTGGGCCATGGCCCGCCGCGCCGGCGGCCGGTTCATCTTGCGCTTTGACGACACGGATGGCGACCGGTCGCGCCCCGAATTCGTCGATGCCATTCGGCAGGATTTGGACTGGTTGGGGATCGGGTGGGATGCGGAGATCCACCAATCCGCGCGGTCCGATCTTTATGCGGCGGCTGCCGATCGGCTGCGCGCCTCGGAGCGTCTTTATGCCTGTTATGAGACCGCAGAGGAGCTGGAACTGCGCCGCCGCGTCCAGCGTGCGCAGGGTCGCCCGCCGGTCTATGAACGCACGGCATTACGGCTGGATGCCTCTGAGCGCGCGGCGCTTGCCCGCGAGCGGACGCCGCATTGGCGGTTCCTGCTGAGCCAAGGTCGGGTCACTTGGACCGATGGCATTTTGGGCGCGCAGGCGGTCGAGACGGGGTCGGTCTCCGACCCGGTGCTGATCCGCGCCGATGGGGTGGTGCTCTATACGCTCGCCTCGGTTGTCGATGATGCCGATCTGGGCGTCACCGATGTGGTGCGCGGTGCCGATCACATCACCAACACCGCCGTGCAGCTCGAGATTTTTGCCGCGCATGGCGCAAGCGCGCCGAATTTTGCGCATCACGCGCTGATGACCCTGCCTGGCGGTGCAGCGCTCTCCAAGCGGATGGCAGGGTTGTCGCTGCGCGACCTGCGCGACGCCGGCGTCGAGCCCTTGGCTCTGATGTCGCTGATGGCGCGTCTGGGCAGCGCCGACCCGGTCGAACCCCGGCTGAGCCTCGACGACATCGTTGCGGGCTTTGATCCCACCCGGTTCGGTGCAGCGCCGACGGTGCTCGATCCCGACGAACCCGCGCGTCTGAGCGCGAAGATCCTGCAGGGGCTCGACATCGAGGCGGTCGCATCGCGGCTGGAGGCGCTGGGAATTCCCCGCGCCGATGCCGCGCGCCTGTGGCCGGTGGTGCGCGGAAACATCTCGCGCTTGGACGAGGCGGCTGCGTGGTTTGCAATTTGCCGAGACGGGGTCGACACCGAGCCGTCGTTCGAAGATGCGGACTTTGTCGCGCAGGCCCTGGCGCTTTTGCCCGACCCGCCTTGGACCGAGGAAAGCTGGACGGACTGGACCTCTGCTGTGAAGTCTGAGACCGGACGCAAGGGCCGCGCATTGTTCCAGCCCCTGCGCCACGCCCTGACCGGGCGGACGCGTGGGCCCGAAATGGCGCTGCTGATGCCTTTGATGCGCCAGCGTCCGCGTCTTGCCGCCGGGTCTGCCGCGTCATGAGCGCGTTCTGGCGATGGCCTGCCCGTGCAGTTGCATCGCTTGTGCGCACGCGCGCGGTCTCGGCGCGCGAGATCGCCGAGGATGCGTTGGCCCGGCTCGATGCAGTCAATCCGACACTCAATGCCGTCGTCGACAGCCTGGCCGGCCCGGCCTGCGAGGCGGCGGATCAGATCGACCAGCGCATTGCGGCGGGCGAGGATGTGGGGCCGCTTGCCGGCGTGCCGGTCACTGTGAAGGTGAACACAGATCTGGCGGGCCGCGCCACAACCAACGGGCTGCAGCTTCAAGCCGACTTTTTGGCCCAACAGGACAGCCCGGTCATTTCCAACCTGCGCCGCGCCGGTGCGATCATCATCGGGCGGACCAGCACGCCTGCGTTCTCCATGCGCTGGTTCACCCGAAGCGCGCTTTACGGCCAGACCCTCAACCCCCATTCTCCGACCTTGACGCCCGGCGGCTCTTCAGGCGGGGCCGGCGCCGCGGTTGCGTCGGGCATTGGGGCCATCGCGCATGGCACCGACATTGCCGGATCGATCCGCTACCCGGCCTATGCCTGTGGCGTGCATGGTCTGCGTCCGACCCTGGGGCGCGTGCCGGCGGCCAATCTGTCGGGTCCCGAGCGCAGCGGCGGCGCGCAGATCATGGCCGTGTCGGGCCCGCTGGCGCGGTCGATCGACGATCTGGAAAGCGCGTTTCAGGCCATGTCGGCCGCCGACCCCCGCGACCCCTGGTGGATGCCGGCACCTCACGAGATGCCCAGCCTGCCGCGCCGCGCTGCAATATGCCTTCGGCCCGGCGGGATGGAGATCGCACCGCAGGTGGAGGACGCGCTGACCCAGGCCGCCGCGCGCCTGGCCGCGTTGGGTTGGCAGATCGACACAGCCGAGCCGCCAGGGTTTGGCGATGCCGCCGCCCTGACATTGACGCTCTGGGCGAGCGATCTGCGTGCAACCTGCTTGCCGCGTCTTGAAGCCGAGGGAGACCCCGACACAAGCCTGATGGCGCAGCGTCTGATTGCGGCGGATGAGCGGGCACTGGACACCGATGCAGCCCTGCGGGAACGCGCAGCGCTGCTGCGCGCCTGGCAGCTCTTTTTTGAGGAATGGCCGCTCCTCATCACGCCGGTGTCGGGCATGCTGCCATTTCCCAACAATCTCGATGTCGGATCGCCCGATGATTTTGCCGAAACACTTGCCGCGCAGCTTCCCATGCTCGCAACGCCGGTTCTGGGCGTGCCGTCGGTCAGCGTCGCCACCGGCGCGGCCGGCGCGCCAAATGGCGTGCAGCTCATCGCAAATCGTTTTCGTGAGGATCTCCTCTTCGAGGCGGCCCGCGCGATTGCGACCCCGGTGCGCGCGATCGACCCGCTCGGCGCCGTCGATCCCGGCCGCGTGCAGCTTACGCCGCCGGTCTAGGCCCCGCTGAAGCTGCGGATCGTGGCCAGCGCCCCGTCAAGCGCGGCCCCCTTTTCATCTTGTAGC
>JBCDDO010000326.1:0-3952 GCA_039180245.1 Pseudomonadota bacterium
CGGGTGGGACGCCTGCCATCCGGCCGGCGCCTGTCACCGGCTCAGAGCTTTTCGACCCGGGTGCGCCGGCGCAACTCGGCCAAAAGCCCAGCCCCGTCGAAGCCCTGCGCGGTCATCTGCAAGATCCACTGGGCCTCGTATTTTTGCGAAATACGGCGCACCGCGGCATCCATCAGCGGACCGGCGCGGCGCACATCCACGCCCGCGTCCAGACAGGCCTGACGCCCGACATAATCATAGCTGTCCCAGGCCTTGCCCGCGAGCTCCGAGATCAGAACGCCCGATATGCCCTCAATGGCGCGCTGGTCGCGGGCTTCGATCGCATCCCAGCGGGCCTGATTGATGCCCAGCAGCCAGGACGCATTGTAAAACCCGCCCGGAAGCTCGATCACCGCGCCGGTTTCCGGGATCAGGCCGAAGGTCAGCGCGCCCTCATAGGGAAAGGCCACACCGTCGATCTCGCCCGAGGCCATGGCCGGGGCCACCGCTTGCGGCGGCATCGGAATGGCTGTCGCACCCAGATCGGTCAAGAGCTTCGAGATATAGCCGCCGGAATTGCGGAATTTCAGCCCAACCAGCTGCGACGGCTCGGTGATGCGCGCATCGCGCAGGAACAGCTGGCCCGGCCCATGCTCAAAGACGGTGAGCAGCTTGATGCCCGTATGCTCTTCGGCGCCGCGCAGAAAATTCAGATAAATCTGCGCGAAGACCGGTGAAGCGCCCCAGGAATCGCCCAGAAAGGAAAACTGCCCGAGCCGGGCGCGCGGAAACGCTTCATCGCCCGAATAGCCGTGGACCGAATAGCTGATGTCGCAGGCGCCGCTGCGCAGCGCCTCATAGGTCACCGGCGGCGGTCCGACCGCCTCTGGCAGCCGCTCCAAGACGACGCGGCCATCGGTCAGCTCCGCAACCATCTCTCCCCACGGCTCCAGCACGTCGAAGGTCAGAAGATGGCTCGGTCCGAACGGGTGGTTGCTGCGCAAGGCCACGCCCTGTGCGCGCCCCACATGCGGCGCTGCCAACGTCCCAGCCACAGCAGCGCTGCCGACCAGAACGCTGCGCCGTGTGACGCTTTTGCTGCCTGACGGCATGGTGTCCTCCCCGGATCGCACCCCTCGCCCCGGGAGCACTATCGCGAAACCTATCCGCCTGCGCAACCGCAAGGCGCAGTCCCGCGACGATGTCGCGGCCGCGCAAGCGCACAATTTGGAATCATTCTTGATATTTTCGGCCTCAGCGCCCATCTTCCGCGAACAATAGGAGGGCCAGCCGATGTTCATACAGACCGAGACGACGCCCAACCCGGCAACGCTGAAGTTTTTGCCGGGCCAGCCGGTTCTGCACAGCGGAACGGCCGATTTTCCGGGGCCTGATTCGGCTGCGCCGTCGCCCTTGGCGCGGCGTCTGTTTGCGGTGACAGGGGTGGCCGGCGTGTTCCTTGGCCATGACTTTGTCACGGTCACAAAGACCGAGGGCGAGGATTGGGCGCATCTCAAGCCCGGCCTTCTGGGCGCGATCATGGAGCATTTCCAGTCCGGCGCGCCGGCATTGGAGGGGGATGCGGCCGGGTCGGGCGGCCATGCCGAGCATACCGGACCGGATGGCGAGATCGTTTCGCAGATCAAGGAACTGTTGGACACGCGCGTGCGGCCGGCCGTGGCCCAGGATGGCGGCGACATCACCTTTCATGGGTTCGAGCGCGGGGTGGTCTATCTGCACATGCAGGGCGCCTGTGCCGGCTGTCCCTCATCGACGATGACCCTGAAAATGGGCATCGAAAACCTGCTGCGACATTACATCCCAGAGGTGGTCGAGGTGCGGCCGGTTGCCGCCTGAGCTCGGCACCGACACCCCGATTTTGGGCTTTGACTGTTCGGCCGCGCATTGCGCGGTCGCGCTCGTTTTGGGCGACGGCACGCACGGCCAGCGCCGGATCGAGATGCCCCGCGGCCAGGACGCGCTTTTGATCCCTTTTCTCTCCGCCTGTCTGGAGGATGCCGGCCTGTCCTGGCAGGCGCTCGCCGCGATTGCCGTGTGCACCGGCCCCGGCAATTTCACCGGCATCCGAATCGGGGTGGCCGCGGCGCGCGGCCTGGCCCTGGGGCTTGGCATTCCAGCCATCGGGGTGGGGCGACTGCAGGCATTGGCCGATGGTCATGCGGGGCCGGTCCTGGCCTCGGCCGCTGCCCGCGGCGACAGCCTGCATGTCCAGCTTTTCGGCCCGGCCGGCTGGGACGGGCCCCGGCAGCTTGCCACCGCCGAGATTGCCGCCCTGGCGCTGCCGCACGACACCCGATGCGTGGGCCCGGCTGGCGAAATGCTTCCTCATCTGCCCTGGCCCGATCGAAACGACCAGGCGGATCCGTCGTGCATTGCTCGGATCGCGCGGCGCGCAGGGCCGGGTCCGCGTCCGGCGCCGATTTATCCGCGCCCACCGAATGCCGATTTGCCAGCCGACCCGCCACCGGCCCTGTTGCCGTGACGCCATGGCCATGACGGCTCGGCCATGACAGCTCGGCCATGACGGAGCGGCCATGACCCCGGTCGATCTGGCAGCCCTGCATGCGCGCTGCTTCACGCAGGCCCCGCCCCCCTGGTCGGAAGTGGCCTTTGCCGAGGCGCTGGCCGCCCCGGGAGGTCTGGCGCTGACCCGGCCGGGTGCCTGTCTGATCGGGCGGGTGACGGGGCCGGAGGCCGAGTTGCTGACCCTGGCGGTGGACCCAGATCACCGGCGCCGCGGTCTGGCCGCCGCACTGGTCGCGGCGTTCCACAGGCAGGCCGGCGCGGCCGGTGCGAAAGATGCGTTCTTGGAGGTTGCGCGCACAAATCACCCCGCCCGCGCCCTCTACGAAGCGTCGGGCTATCTGCAGGCGGGCTGCCGCCCAGGCTATTATGCTGGGACCGACGCGCTGATTTTGCGAAAGTCGCTGACCCAGGTCTAGCTGACCCGGGCTTGGATGCTAGCCGAGCCGCCCGTAGCTGACCCGCCCGTAGCTGACCCGCCCGTAGCTGACCCGCCCGTAGCTGATCCGTCCGTAGCTGATCCGTCCGATGCCGATCTGGGCTTAGAGGTCGAAGCCTTCGTATTTCTTTTTGAATTTCGAGACGCGGCCGCCGGTATCCATCAGCTTGTGCCCGCCCCCGGTCCAGGCCGGATGGGTGGTCGGGTCGATCTCCAGCGTCAGGGTGTCACCCTCAGACCCCCAGGTCGAGCGGGTCTCATAGGTGGTGCCGTCCGTCATTTTCACCGTGATCTGGTGATAGGTCGGATGGATGTCCTTTTTCATCGTGCGCGTCCTTGCCCTGGCCCCTCTGGGCCGATCGCGGGACTGATCCGGGCGCGGCCCATCCCGGGGCCCGGTCGCCCCGCCTGTCAACGGGAAGCGGCTGGGTAGTCCAAAACCCCCGCCCCGGCAAGCATTAACCGTGTAGGTCCGAGACGCGGTAGGCCGATTTGGCCAGCCAGTCGGGATGCGGCTCAGCCCCCCAGCCCGGCGCCTCGGTCACCGTCGCATGGCCCTCCTCGATCGCATAGGGCGAGGCAGCAAAGAGCCCCTCCTGCCAGGGATAGTAATCCGGCCCCTCGATGGAAAACTCCAGATAGGGCCCGGCATTGGGGATCGCGCGCAAAAGATGCATCGTAAAGAGCGTGACCATGGAGAGATTGGCGCAATGGGGCGTGACCGGCAGGCCGGCCGCCTGGGCCAGTCGCACCACCCGCAGCGTGCGCGCGATGCCGCCCAAATAGCAGATGTCGGGCTGGGCCACATCCACCGCGCGCATCTCGATCATCCGCGCCCAGGTCGGCAGGTCGCAATCCTGCTCGCCGCCGGCGACATCGATGGAGAGCGCCCGGGTCACTTCGGCGGTCTGCGCAAGCTCCCAATAGGGGCAGGGCTCCTCGAAATGGGCATAGCCCTCGCCCTCCAGCATCCGGCCGATCTCGATGGCC
>JBCDDO010000327.1:0-3945 GCA_039180245.1 Pseudomonadota bacterium
CGACCGCGCGCAGGAACGGGTTCGTGCCGACATGCGCAATCGCGGCCGAGCTTTTGCCAGCCATGGGCGTCTCCAAACTTGATGTGGGAGAGGGTGGGGCGGCGCACAGCCGCCCCGGTCGCAGCGGCCTGCGTTACTCGACCGACAAGGCGAGATCGAGCAGCTCCTGACCGCCCGGGGTCTGCTCGACAAAGGCTTTGTAGGAGGTCTCCTGCGCCAGCGCACGCCACGCATCGAACTCCGCTTGGGTCATGTCGGCGATCTCAACGCCGTTTTCGTTGAACACTGCGGCAGAGGCGGCATCCTGCTTTTTGGCCTCTTCAAGATAGAACGCCTCGGCCTCGGCAGCCGCCGCCAAAAGGGCTGCCTGCTGGTCTCCGTTGAGCCCCTCAAAGGTTGATTTGTTCATCAGAAGGGGCTGGTACATGAACCACAGCGCGAATTCGCCGGCCGGGGTGTAGCAGGCGACCTGCTCATAGATCCGGTAGCTGACGAAGGAGGACGAGGAGGTGTTGGCCGCATCCAGCACCCCGGTCTGCATGGCATTGTAGATCTCCGAGGAGGCCATCGACGCGATCGAGGCCCCGGCTCCGGCCAGCATCTGCTCAAAGGCCTTGCCCGCCGCGCGGGTCTGCAGGCCGGGCATGTCGTCAGGCGAGGTGATGCACTTGTCCTTGCCCGCAAAGCCGCCGGCCAGATAGCCATGCACCAGCACCATCACATCGTCCTCGGCCATGATCTCTTCGATCTTGGCCATAAAGGCGCTCTCGTTGAGCCGGGCGGCGTGGTCGTGGTTTTTAACCAGGCCCGGCATCAGGGTCAGGTTGAAGGCAGGCTGCTGGCCGCCCGCATAGCTGAGCGGGAACACGGTCATGTCGAGCTGACCGCGGCTGAGCGGCTTGTACTGCTCGCGCGGTTTGAAGAGCGAGCGCGACGGGAAGATCTTGATTTCCAGATCAACCCCGGCCGCAGCGACGCCGTCGGCCACAATCTGTGCCACCTGATGGCGCACATCCGATGTCGACCATTGGTGCGAAAGTCGCAATTCGGCCGCCTGCGCGCTGTGTCCGACGGCCAGCATTGCGGCAAGTCCCGCCGCAAATGACGCCGCGCGCCCTGTGATCTTGGCGTTGAGTTTCATCTCTTTCCTCCCGTGATCTGCCGATTCGAGATCGGCCTTGGCCCGACCATAGTTCAATTTTGCGCGATGTAGAGGGGGGATAGAAACGCCGCCGCGCCGAACCGCCAGGGCCGGCTCGTCGGGATCGATCAGGGCCGGTTGTCGGGGGCTGCCCGCCTTTGTCCGGAACCTCGATGCCGGTTATTGCGCGATCCACCGAAAGACCGCGGCGCTGGCCTCCCCATCGCCCGAAAACAGATCCGGCAGCGGCGCCGGTTCAGTATTCGGGTCGGCCAGGCGGTCAAGACCCAAGGTCAGGGACAAGTCCGCGCCGGGCCCGCGTTCGACCGAAATGAAGACGATGCTCTGGCGTCCCAAGGGAAGCGGCCGCGGGCGTTGCCCTTCGCGGTGGCGATGGGTCGAGACGGTGAGGGCGGGCAACGCAAACCGCTCGCCCGGGGCCAACCGGCGCCCGCCCTGAAACAGCTTGATCGGCTGCGCTTCGCCCCGGGCATTGAGGTAAAAGCCGCTCACATCAATGGGGTGTTCCCCGGGATTGGAGAGTTCCAGCAGGATGCGGTCGCAATCGCCCAGCACCGGCTGGGCCAGCCCATCCACGGGCCGCGCGGCGGGCGGCACGCTTCCATCGGCAGGCTTGGGCGGGCAGCGGGCGGACTGGGGATCCCGGCTTTGGGCGAGGACATGCGCGCGCATCTGCAACCCATCGGGGCGGGCCGGGGTGCCCAGCCTGGCGCCGAGATCGGCGATGCTGTGGGCGCGAGAGAACCGGTCGATCGCGTCGGCAAGATCGGCCTCGATTTGCGCGGCGGGCTGATCGAGCGGCACGGAAAGCGGCTGGAAATGCGGCAGCGCCTCCGAGGGCAAGTTGGCCTGAAACCCCGGCACCAGATAAAGACGGGCGCCGGCAACCCGAAGCCGCAGGTCGGGCATGGCGCCGTCCGGCTGCACCGGCAGGTCGAGACGCGCCAGCAGGCCGCGCAGCAGCATCTCGCGCGACGGGTCTGTGCCTGGCTCGCGCAGCACGCCCATCTGAAGGGTCGGACGTTGCGGCGGCCCGTCGAACCCGGCAAACATCTGCAGCGGCACGCGGCCGCCCGGCTCGGCCGTTACCGAGAGCCGGGTTTGATCCGGACCGATCCTGGCAATCTCGATGCGCGCCGGCACCGGTGCGCCACGCGCATCGGTTAGAGAGAACCGGCTTTCGGGCGTGACACCGTGAAACGCCCCGGCAAGCACCGTCACGGCGGGTCGACCCGGCTTGCGGCGCGCGGGATAGATGCGCACCGTGTCCGGCTCGGGCTGTGCGCCCAGCGCGGGACGGTCGAGCGGGCCCTCAAAGACCGGCGTCGGCGTGATGCCGCGAAAGCTGTCATACCGGCCCATGATCCGCAGCGCGATGTCGCGATGTGTGGCGTCTGGCATGGCACTCAGCGCCTCGGCCATTGCATAGGTGAGCAGGCCATGCACCTGCGGGGGCTCCTCGGTCCCGCCGGTTGCAGGCGCCATCGGGGCCTCAAGCGCCTGCTCCTCGGCCGATGCCGCGTAAAAGGCGACAAGGCCTGCCAATCCGTCCCCATCCAAAAGCGGCGCCTGGGACATCGGCTCGAACACCGCATCGGGTGCGTCGGGATCGCGCTTTGCGACACCGGCGGTCGCGTCGGTCTCGGCGGATGTCCAATCGACGCCCAGGTTTTGCGGCGGCACATGCCGGGCCACGATGCCAAGCCGGTCGGCAGCGCGTGTGCCGGTGCCCGAATGGCAGCTGTCCATCACAAACCACACAAACGCACCCCGCGCCCGGATCAGCGCGAGCGCGGCACCGATCTCATCATCGATGATGGCGTTTTCGACCTGGGCACCGGCCGGCGCATCGGGACGCCAGCGCCCGACATCCTCGGGCAAGAAGATCTCATCGCGCCCATCGGGCTCGTCGCCATCGGGCCCGTCGGGCTGCTGGGAGCCATGGCCCGAGAGATGGATGAAGACGCTGTCGCCAGGGCCCACCCGCTCGGCCAAGCGCGCGAACTCGGCCATGATTTCGGCCCGACGCGCGCGGCCGACCGGTGCAATCCCTGCCTCGGCCAGTGCTGGACCATGCGCCAACACCCGGATCGCCTCGGGCGGCAGACCGCGTCCAACCAGGACCCGCCACAGCAACACAACATCATTGGTGGGGCCGGCAAGCCGCAATTCAGGATCGTCATACTCCCCAGCCCCGATCAGCAGCGCGTGGTCGCGTGCCACGGCCCCGCCCGCCAGAGCGAAAGAAACTGCCAGCACGGCAAAGCAGATGGCTGCGCTTTGCGCTGCACGCCAGGCCCGGCCGGCGCACCGCACCGGTCCGGATGTCGCAAGGAATGGGCCGTGAGCATGCTGCATTGCAAAAACCCTCTTGAAGACGCGCCCCAGTCTGGGCCGATCTCGCCGTGAAGGTCGAGTAACAAGATGTGTAAGCCTGGCGATTACAGCGCTCGTAACTTGGCCAACGCCAAGGCCGGCGCTAGGCACTTGGTCAGCGTAACCAGCAAGGACGGTGTACCAATGCCGCTTGATCTTCTGCGCGGCGGTCTTCGCCGTCTTGCCATGGCAGGCTGCCTGGGGGCCGCTGTCAGCCTCTATCCGGCCGCGCCGGGTGGCGCGCACCCGTCGCCCACCGCGCCGGTCCAAGTCGCCAATCTGCCCGATTTTTCGAACCCGCCAGATCTGCCAGATCTACCAGATCTGGTAGAGCATATCCGCCAGGGCATCGTCGGGATCGAAGTGCGCCTGCAGCCGCATTGCAGCCGTGCCCCAGCCCGCGCACG
>JBCDDO010000328.1:0-3943 GCA_039180245.1 Pseudomonadota bacterium
AACGCCCGCCAAGCTGCTTGGTAAAGGCGATCCAGTCGCCCCGCGGCGACCAGACCGGGGTGGCATAGCGCCCCTGGCCGAAGCTGATCCGCTGTGGCGTGCCGCCCGCGGTGGGCATGATGTAAAGCTGCTGGCTGCCGCCGCGATTGCTTTCAAAGACGATCTGCGCGCCGTTCGGGGCAAAGCTGGGCGCGGTGTCGATGGCCGGGCTGCTGGTCAGGCGTTGGCGCTGGCGGGTGCCAAGCGGCACCACATAGATGTCGGTGTTTCCGCCATCGGAGAGCGACATCACCACCCGCCCGCCATCGGGCGAGAAGCGCGGCGCAAAGGTCATTCCCGGCAGTCGCTCAAGCTCGGCGCGCGTACCGGTTTCGACGTCGAGCAGATAGACCCGGGGGCGTCCGGTCGCATAGCTCAGATAGACGACGCGCTGGCTGGTGGGATCGAAGCGCGGGGTCAGCACAAGATCCTGACCGCCGGTCAGATAGCGCAGATTGGCGCCATCCTGATCCATCACCGCCAAGCGCTTGACGCGCGCATCGCGCGGCCCGCTTTCGGCGATGAAGACAATGCGGCTGTCGAAATAAGGCAGCTCGCCCGTCACGCGGCTGTAGACCTCGTCGGCGGCCTTATGGGCCAGCCGACGCCAGTCTTCGACCTCGATGGCAAATTGCAGCCCCTCGCCATCCTCGATCCCGGCCGCCACGTCGTAGAGCCGGAACTTCACCGCCAGCCGGCCATCCTCCAGCACCGACACCGCACCGACCACCAGCTTTGCCGCATTGATCGCCCGCCAATCGGCGAAACTGGGCGCAGCGGCGATGGAGGGGGCGGCGTTGATATAGGCGGCGCGTGGGATCAGGCGAAAGAGACCGGTTCCGGTGAGATCGGCGATCATCACATCCGTGAGCTCTGCCGCGAACTCGGCCGCCTCGGGCGTCTCGGCCACAAAGACCGGGGCTGCAATCGGCATCGGCTCGATATTGGGATCCGAGACCGTCAGCCGCAGCGGACCCGGCTCATCCTGCGCCCGCAGCGCCTCGGCCGGCATCCCCATCACCAGAGCGGCGATCAGAAGACATCTGAACATCAGAACCCCACACGCTGTGTTTTCGGATCGAACGTGATGATGATGTCTTTCCAGCGCTCATATTTGTCCTGGGGCGGGAATTTCAGCAGACCGCGCCGCTCGGCAATCAAGATGGCACTTCGGGCCAGCGCGTAGGCCCGCTGGAAATTGCCCTGCGGGTTGGTCGGGTTGTGCGGGCGCAGATTGCTCACCTTGCCGTCGGGCGACACCGAGAACCGGACTTCGACGACCAGCTCCTCCCACCCCTCGACGCCGCGCAGCGTGGCAAAATTCCACTGGTTCCGGATCGGCAGAGTGATGCCATCCTTCTCGCGCTGGGTCACGGGCGGGCCGGCGGGCCGGTCCGACGCGGGGCTGGCAGCCGGCGCTGCGGCGGGTGGCGGGGCGCTGGCGGTTTCGGTCTCCGGTTCCGGCTCGTTTTCGGTCCCGACAGGCGTTTCGGTGGGCGTTTCGGCCGGCGTTTCGGCCGGCGTTTCGGTGGGCGGGTCGGCCGCAGGCTCGTCGGGCAGCTCGGCGACCTCGCGCTCGGGCCGTCTGGGCGGCGGGGCCGAGGCAAGCGGCGCGGGCGCATCCAGCGCTTCGGTCTCCTCGGCCACCTCCGGCACGATCTCGGTCGCAGCTTCGGGCGGGGCCTCCGGCGGACGCTCCTCGGCCTGCTCGGTGGCCTCGGGATCAGGAGCGACCTCGGGGGTGGTCTCTTCTGCTTGACGCGCCTCGCTGGGGGGCTTTTCTGCCGGCGTGGTCGAGATGCGGGGGGCCGGCACCGGCGGGGCTGGCGGGGCAAAGGCCTGCACATTGGGTTGTTGCCGCGCGCTGGGGGCAACCGACGGCCCGACCATTTGCGGGGTGATCAGGCTGGCCCCTGCCGGCGCGCTTTCCAGGATCTGCGGCGCGGGCAGCGCCAGGGCCTGGGTCACCGGGGCGGTGGGTTGGACATTGCGCAGCCCAGCCATATCGGGCGCGTCATCGGCCGTGTCGCTGCCCGGACGGGCGCTCTCGGCGATCTCGGGGGCCACAGTGTCCGACGGCGCGTCGATCGAGCTGTCTTGCGTCGGCGCGGTCAACACCGGCAGCGCCTCGGGCGGGGCCTCGGGCGCGGTCGACACGGCGGCTTCGAAATCCGCGCTGCTGAGGACCTCGACTTCGGTGATCTGAATGGCCTGGGCCGGATCGGCGCGGAAAAGCTGGCCCGAAAACATCGCCGCGAGCAGCGCCAGAACATGTGCCGCGGCCGAGATGCCAAGGGAGCGGTTCATCGCACGCAACTCACATCTGTCTCCTCAGTTCTCGACCGGCGCGGGTTCGGGCACCGCGGGATCGACCGCCGTGCCATCGAAGGTCGGCCCGCCGGGGTCGGTGACCAGCCCGATCCGGGTGAACCCGCCGGCGCTGAGCGCCGCCATCACCTGGGCAACCAGCGCGTAGGGCACCGCCCCATCTGCCCGCAAAAACACCTTATCCTCATCCCGCTCGGCGGCAATCGCGCGCAAAAGCGGCACCAACCGCTCAAGCTCGATCTCTTCGGACTGTAGCAGCACCCGGCCATCATCGGTCAGCGCGACCGAGAGCGGCTCTTCCTGCTCGGTGGGCAGGGGGGCGGCCGCGGTCTTGGGCAATTCGACGGGGACCCCAACCGTAAGCAGCGGGGCTGCGATCATGAAGATGATCAGCAAAACCAGCATGACGTCAACGAAGGGCGTGACGTTGATTTCGGCCATCTGGCGCCTCGCCCGACGCCCGCGTCCGGCCCGGGCAATCGGTGACGCTGCCATCGCTTAAGCATCCTCACGCTGAAGCTGGCGCGACAAGATCGTCGAAAACTCCTCGGCAAAGCTCTCATACTCCGCGGCAATCCGATCCGCGTCGCCGGAAAACTTGTTGTAAAACACCACCGCCGGGATCGCCGCCAAAAGCCCCAGCGCCGTGGCCAGCAACGCCTCGGCAATGCCGGGTGCGACGACGGCAAGATTGGTGTTTTGCTGGATAGCGATATCCTCAAAGGCGGTTTTGATGCCCCAGACCGTGCCAAAGAGCCCGATGAAGGGCGAGGTCGATCCCACGGTTGCCAGCAGGCCCAGCCCGCGGTTGAGCCCATCGGCGGCGCGGGTGATCGCCACATTCATCGAGCGTTCGATGCGCGACTGGGCGCCGGGGATCAGCCCGTGGCGCGAGAAGGAGCGGCGCCACTCATTCATGCCGGCCACGAAGATCTTCTCCATGGCCGAGCGGGGGGATTTGCCGATGCGCTCGTAAAGCTCCTCCAGCGGCTGGCCGGACCAGAACGCATCTTCGAACATCGCGCTTTCATGCAGGGCCCGGCGAAACCGCAGGAAACGGTCGAGGATCACTGCCCAAGACCAGATCGAGGCGATCACCAGCAGCACCATGACGATCTGCACGGTCAGGCTGGCCCGCAGGAACAAGGCGAGCAAAGAAAAGTCCAGCTGCTGCGTCGCAGAGAGTGCTTCGGATTCCATTGGCCTGCCCCGGCTGCGCCCCCGGTCCGGGCTGTACCGCCCGCTCCCGCGTTGCCGTTGTGACACAGACTAGCAGAATCGCAAGGGCAAGTACCGCAAAATCGATAAGATTGCCGTTATCCGGACCTGCCTGCCCAGCCCACGGCCAGTTTTGCCCGCAGATCTGGCGGGATCCGCAGCACCTGTCCGTCCAGCGCCATGCAGGCCAGTGTCAGATCGGCGGTCAGCAATGTGTCGTCCCTTCGCATAACGGTCTGTTCCATGCCGATGCGCGCCCCGGTGACGGACAGCACCCGCGTCTCGACCGTGATCAGATCATCGAACCGGGCCGGGCGCAGGTATTCCGCCGCAATCCGCCGCACCACGAACACCACAC
>JBCDDO010000329.1:0-3911 GCA_039180245.1 Pseudomonadota bacterium
ATCCCCGGCCCGGTCAAGCGATGCGTGTCTGCGACCAGCTCCGCCAGTTCGACGATCAGAGTGCAGGACCGGTCGGGAAATTCGGCGCGACCGAGCTTCATGCGCGAGACGGGCAGGTCCGGCCAGGCGCCCAGCGCGAAATCCGCCGCCTCAGCCGATACAAGCGGCACACCGGTATGAAAGGCCAGCCAGTCGCGCATCGCCTCGGTGTCGTGACTGGGCGCGAGGAAAAGCGGCGTCTCGGCATCGCACAGGGTCAGGATCAAGACCCCCGCGGCGGGAGAGACGGGGGGCGGAGGCGCTGCTCCTGCCACGGTTTCGATGCGCCCAGGGCGGGCCATGGCGGTCATCGCGGCCCGAAACCCGTGCGCCGCGTCGATCGGCACGTTCGAGAAGCCTCCGGAGAGAACGGTTTCAGCGGTTGCGCTCATGCATCCTCTCCCCGGACCAGGGTGAAAAACTCAACCTTCGTCGCGGCCGCCTTTTCGGCGCGAATATGGGCGCGTTCCGCGGCCTCCTCGCGCAGCGGTGCGGTCAGCTGCGCGTCAATCTTGGGCGCCTCGCCGGCCTCGGCCATGGCATCGGCAAGTGCGACGATCATCGCTGCCTCGCGGTCGCGCCCCTGCACATAGCCATGCCCGACCGTGCCATCCGGCAGCGCCACAGAGCAGCGCGTCACCGTCACCTCGCCCAGGTTGAACGCAGCCCCAGTGCCGCCGGCGCGGCCGCGCACCATCGCTGTCCCGGTCTCGGGCGCGCGCAGGACGCGGTGGTCCGGCGGTGCGATCTCTGCCCAGAGCGTCTTGAGACGGCTGGCCGGAGCTTTGGCGAGGACAGAGAGGCGGTCGCGCCGTGCTGTCGCCGTTTGGTCGGGGTCGGTCATGAGCACCTGCGGTGGACTAGACAACTATACAAATTTCTCTACAGATTGCGCTGCCGATTGCAAGTCGGATCTGGTGAAGTTTCGATGACAGTCAGGATGCGCGACCGCACAGCCAGCGCTGTCACCACATGGGCCTGGCGCGCTTCGATGTCACAAATCCTCCGCTGAACTGTGATCTCACTGTCGCATTCAACGGGTAGCCGAGCCCGGATCCGGCCGCGGCACGTCGCCGGCCACTTGCATCGCCGAGCGCCAACCGGCCTGGCACGGGCCCATACTCGGGAGCAGCTCATGTTGACAGTTTGCGGACCTGCCTCTCTGCCAGGCGATCTGCCCACGGGCTTCCCGAAAGTTGAGGGGGCGGTGCGCGAACGGGGCCGCGATACGGCTCAACGTTGGCCCTACGGGCCTCCGGCCGAGATGCGGACGGCCGCTGGTGCAACCCGGCTGGATGTGGTAGCCGCCCCGGCGGTATTGGGCGCAGGCCCTGGTGCCCGTCAAGCCAGCCAGTGATTGGAAGACAGCGGTGAGATTTGCGATCGACGGGGCGCGCCTCGTGCTCCCAGACCGGGTCGAGACGGCCGACCTTCTCATTGAGGATGGGCAGATCGCCGCTGTGGGCAATGCGGCGGGTGCCAAGCAGCGCATCGATGCGCGCGGTCTGGTCGTGGCACCGGCGCTGGTCGATGTGCATGGTGATGCCTTCGAGCGCCAAGTGATGCCCCGCCCCGGGGTGTTCTTTCCCATGGAGACCGCGGTGATCGACACCGATCGCCAGCTTGCCGCTGCCGGCATCGCCACGGCCTATCACGCCGTGACGCTGAGCTGGGAGCCCGGCTTGCGGGCATTGGACCGAAGCCGCGCCTTTATCGAAGCGGTCGCCGCCTTGCGCCCGCGTTTGACCGTCGAGCACCGCATTCAGTTGCGGTGGGAGACCTTTGCCTTTGAGGCCGAGGCGCTGGTCGAGGAAACCCTCGCGCAGGCGCCGCACAGGCCATCGATTGCCTTCAACGACCACACCTCGATGGCCCTGCGCGCCATCGGCGTCTCGGTTCAGGACCGGGCCTTCGAGCAGAGCCCGGATTTCGAGGTTGCGGCCTTGAGCGACGCGCGGCTTCTCCAGCGCACAGAGGGCGACGCCAAACGCGCCGGGCTCACCCCGGCGGCCTATGTGGAGCGTCTGGGTGAGGTTTGGGAGCGGCGCGGCGAGGTCGACGGCGCCATTCGCCGGATCGCCGCAATGGGCCGTGCAGCCGGCGCGCCGATGCTCAGCCACGATGACACAAGGGTCGAGACGCGGCGCTACTATCACGACCTTGGCGCACGCAGCTGCGAGTTTCCGATGGTGCGCGCGGCGGCTGACGCAGCCTATGCGGCCGGCGATGCCATCATCTTCGGGTCGCCCAACGCGGTGCGGGGCGGCAGCCATATCGGCTCGCTCGGCGCGGCCGACATGGTCGCGGCCGGGCTCTGCAACGCGTTGGCGTCGGACTATTACTACCCCGCAATGCTGGCCGCGGTCGCCCGGCTCGACCGCGACGGTGTGGCGCCGCGCCACGCGCTTTGGTCGCTGGTTTCCGAGGGGCCGGCCCGCGCCATGGGCCTGTCCGATCGGGGCCGGCTTGAAGCCGGGCGGCGCGCCGATCTGGTGCTGTTGGACTGGCCGGAGGGTGGGACCCCCGCGGTCATGGCAACCTACAGCGCCGGACGTGCGGCGTTTCAGGCCCGGCCGATCGGCCAATGAGCCAAATGTTTGCCCTGCCGAATGGGAACCTGTCGGCCATGCGCAGCGCCGCTTTTCTGTGTGCGCCCATCCCGGCTGGCTGTTTTTCGGGCGAGCCCCCGGGTCTGGCGGCAGAAGCGGCGTCGGTGCCGGCGCGACAATCCCGGAACCGTGCGGAGACCAGGTTCCGGTCGCGCGCCCCTTTCATCGACCCGTACTGTTTTGTCGATCCTGCCCCCGGCGTGGCGGCCCGGCACAACCCGAGCCCGCGAGGAGAGGCCGATGAATGACACAGGCTGGGACGCAGACACCCAATCGGCCGATCTTGTCCTTTTCAATGCAAGGCTGGTCACGCCGACGGCGGAACTCATGGGCGGCATTGTGCTGCGCAACGGCCGCATCGCCGCACTCGGCCCGCACCTGCCGGACCAAGGCGGCGCGGCAGGCCACACCGATGATTGTCAGGGCGACTACCTGATCCCCGGCATCGTCGATCTGCACACCGATCACGTCGAACGGCATTCGCTGCCGCGCGCCCATGTGCGCTGGGATGCCGATCAAGCGCTTGCCGCCCATGATGGGATGGGGTGGTGATCTCGGGCGGCACGACCACTGTCTTTGACAGTCTCTGCGTCGGCGCTTCGGTCCAGCATCCAGAGCGGCGCGAAATGCTCGCGCCACTGGTCGACGCAATCGAGCGCGGCGTAGCCGAGCACCGGTTTCGTGCCGAACATCTGATCCATTTGCGCTGCGAGATCACCGACCCGCAAACGCCCGCGCTTGCCCATGCGCATTTGGACCGCGCGACCGTGCGCCTTGTCTCGGTCATGGATCACACGCCTGGCGACCGTCAGATCCCGGATGTGGAGCGATGGTTGCGCGCCACGTCAAAGGCCATGCAGGTCTCGCTTGAGGAGGGCCGCGCAGCGTTGGAGGAGCTTCTGGAACGCTCGGCCCGCGTGGGCGCAGGCGTCGAGGCCGAGGTGATCGGCCTGGCCCAAAAACACGGCTTGCCGGTGATGAGCCATGACGACCGGACCGAGGCCCATGTCGATGCGGCTTGTGCGGCGGGTGTGCGTGTCTCGGAGTTTCCCACAACGCTTGCAGCGGCCCGGCGCGCCCGAACCGCGGGGCTGGACATCGTGGCCAGCGCGTCGACCAGCCCCTCCGCCAGCAGCTCACGCACCGCCACATTGCCCGATTGCGAGCCGCCGCGCAGGATGTTGGGCGCCCCGGCCACAATGCCCAGCCCTGTGGTGCGGGCGCGCCGGGCCGCTGCAAGCGTTGTGGGAAACTCCGAGACCC
>JBCDDO010000330.1:0-3907 GCA_039180245.1 Pseudomonadota bacterium
CCGCGATCGCCATCGTCACGTCGCTCGCCACCGGCATGATCGCCGACCGGTTTGGGCCGGAGCGTCTGTTGCCGGTCTATCTGCTGCCGCTTGCGGCAGGCTGTGTGGTGATCGCGCTGGGTCCCGGCATCGCCGCCTGGTATCTGGGTCTGGCGACAATGGGTCTGGCCATGGGCATGGCCAACACGCTGTGGGGCGCTCTGTTGCCGCGGATCTGGGGCACCCGGCATCTGGGCTCGGTCCGCGCCCTGGCAATGACGGTGATGGTGATCGCTACGGCCGTCGGGCCGGGGATCACGGGCGTGTTGATCGATGCGGGCATCGGCTTTGCCCATCAGCTGCTGGTCATGGCCGCGCTCTGCGTCGCGCAGGCGGCGCTCTTCTGGCCCGAATCCCGGCGCCTAGCGGCAGGGCTTGCGCCCCCGTCTCTGTCCGTGCCCTGACCGCGCCGCAGGCCGGCCGTTTTGCTGGCCGTGTCGACCTGCCCGCCAATTTGCCCGCCCATTTGCCCGTCGCTTTGCCCGTCGCTTTGCCCGCTTTTCCGGCCGCTGGTTTAAAGAAAAATCCGGTAGCGCGAAAACCCCGCCGGTCCGGGGGTGGGATCTGCCGTCTCGATCCGCGGCCCATGGGCCAGCGGCAGGTGCAGCGCCGCCTGCGGGGCGCTTTCAAAAAGTGCTGTGGTTCCCGGCAGGGGCGCAAACCGCCAGATCGGGGTGTCGGGCGGGTCGGCAGGGCCGTTCTGCGCGACGTGCTGCACGAGGATGTCGCGATTGGTTTCGCTCGGCGCAAAAGCAAGCTCGGCGTCGTTCAAAGCGGCAAACCCGCCGCCGCCCGCCGCGCGATAATCGTTGGTGGCCACCAGAAAGCGCGCCTCGGGCGCAACCGCGATGCCGGCATGGCACAGCGCCGTTATGCGACGGCTGTCGGCTGCCAAGAGCCGGCCATTGGGGCGATAGCGCGGCGGCTTGGTCAGATCGATCTGATAGCTCAACCCCGCAATCACATCGAAATTGAAGCTTGGAAAGGCCGGGTCGATGAGCGCCGCGTCGACGGAGCCGGGCAGGATCTGCAGAAACTGGCTTGCCGACATCTCCAGCCATTCCGCCAAAGCGGCCCCTGTCACGACAACCGCCCGGAAGCTGTTGGGATAGATGTAGATGTCGGCAATGTTGCGCAGGCTCATCGGGCCGGGCGGCACATCGGTGTAGCTTTCCGGCCCGGCCCGCCCGCCGGCCTTAAAGGGCGAGATGGCCGAGAGTTGCGGCAGATCGGCCCAGGCCGTGTTGTGCGCAAGCTGTGCAAGATGCCAGGCCTGAGCCTCGGCCGCCAAGCGCAGCGCAGGTGCGTCCGCGACCAGCGCGAAATAGCTGGTCAAGGCGCGGGCGGCATGGCCGACCGGCCGGCGGATCGCCTCCAATGTGCGGTCATGCGCGCTTTGGGTCGCCGACAGCACCGCCGGGGCGTCACCGATTGTGGCATAGGGGCCCCGGGGCCCGATGCGGGCGATGGGACGGGTCGAAACGGCGCTTTGAACGACCCGCCAGCCGCCGGGCTCGGCGTGGAGCTGCAGGTCGATCACGCCCAGATGGCTGCCCCAGAACCCGGGCAGAACAGCGGGCTTTCCCGCAAGCAGCCCCTTATCGGGGTCAAGTCCCGGGGCGCTGGCATGGTCAGGCCCTGGAAAGACCAGATGCTGATGCCCCGCAATCACCACATCGACCCCGGCCATGGTGGCCAGATGAAGGGCGGCATTCTCCATCCTGGGATGCGCGGGTTCCGCGCTGATCCCGCAATGGGCCAGAAGGACCACCAGGTCGGGCGCCTCGGCCAAAAGCCGCGGCAGCCAGGCCTCTACAACTTCAATCATGCAGCGTGTGTGCAGCCGTCCGTCCAGATGGCGGCTTTCCCACAGGGTCGTTTGCGGGGGAAGCACGCCCAAAAGGCCGATTTTCAGGATGTGCGGCAGGCCGGCTTCATCAAGAACCTCGCGGGCAATGATCTTGTAAGGTGCCTGAAACAGCTCATCATCCAGCGGCGTGTCGCCAAGCCGGTAGGCGATATTGGCTGAAAGCACGGGAAACTGCGCCTGGGCAACCGCATGCGCGGTAAATTCCGGCCCGAAGCCGAAATCATGATTGCCGAGGGCGGCGGCATCGTAGCGCAGGGCGTTCAGTGCGGCGATCATCGGATGCGGCTCGCCTGGTGCTGCGCCATCGGGCGAGGCCGCGAAATCGCCCATCGGGGTGCCCTGCAGCGCGTCGCCATTGTCAAAGAGCAAGCTGTTGGGTACCTCGGCGCGCGCGGCATCGATCAGCGCGCCGGTCCGTGCCAGCCCGACCGTGTCGCTGGGCCGGTCGGCGTAATAGTCATAGGCCAGCAGATTCATATGCAGATCGGTGGTTGCCAAAATCCGCAGGGCCAAACCGGCGGGGCTGCCATCCATGGCGCGGTCCGCGGCGGTCTTTGCCTCACGCTCGTCAGGCAAGGAAACCGGCCCGCGATGCCGTCACGATCGTGCCGGTCCACCCGCGCCGCCGCCGGCCGGCTTGGGTGACGGCGCGCCATGCAGCTGAGCGTCGGCGACATCTTCCGGCGGCTCCGAGGCGGGGTCGATCGGGCCCGTCGGCGGATCTTCCTCTCGGGTATCGCGTTCGGTGCGTTCGACCATCGGGTTGGATTGCGAGGGGCGGGTGCGCAGAATCGCGACCTCAAGCGGGAACCCGGCGCTTTGCGCCTGCGCGAGCAAGGCGTTGCGCAGCAAGGCAGCCGGCGTGTCCTCGGTTACCCGCACCGGCGCAGATCCTGCCCGTGCCTGCCCCGCCTTTTCATCAATCGCCCCTTGGGCCAGCGTCTCAGCATGTGCCGCCTCGCTTTGCGGATCGATCGCCCAAACGACCCGACGCCCAGGCGTGGTGAGCTGTTCGATGAGGGCACCAAGCCGCGCCGAGGGCGCGCCGCGGAGCTCATCACGCGGGATGTCATTGATAACCGCAAAATCGCTGGTCGCCAGCGCATAAAGCAGGCGTCCTTCGACCAGCACCACATTGTCGTCGACCTTGGTGCCGGCGCTGCGCATCTTGTCGCGCCAGGCGCGGTTTGCGGGATCTGTCGCTTCGTCGAGCCGGGCGCGATGGTAAAGGGTGTAGCGGGCGCGAACCCGCCGGTCGGGCGGCGTTACATTGAAATGCTTGCCAGCGGGCAGCGAGGAGAGTGCCGCCTCGTTTGCCAGGCTGATCATCAGCGGGGTCTTGCCAGCACCGCGCGGGCCGATGACGATCAAATGCACGTTGGGCGCCGGTTCTCCCGGATCGACCTCACGCGCCTTGGCCTGGGCGCAGGCGAAGGCGCCCAGCCGGTCCAGCGCGTCCTGATCGGGCGGGGCCGCGCTGCTTTTGGGTGCAACCCATTCCACCCCGCTGCGCAAAAACGCCAGCCGTTCGGCATAGGGCGCCCCGACACGGTCGATGGTCTGTTGTCGATAGCTGTAGACCCGGCCCAACACGACAAAAAACCCAATAAACGCCCCCACCGCCGCGATCTCCATCGCGCTTTCGGAAAACCCGGTCTTGGCGTCGGGATGGCTGGCAATGATGCCCACGGCAATGGCCGCGCCGGCAAAATAAAAGAACCAATCGGTGCGGCTGTCCCAGATGCTTTCATCCATCATGGCGTCGTGCACGCCCGTACCGGTGCTGTTGGCCGCCGAGGCGTCACGTTGCCCTTGCGCCCGCGCCAGCAGATCCGCCGTGGTGACTTGATCGGAACAGAATTCCTTGACCGTCCAGATCGCCAGCGAGAACCCGGCCGCCCCGAGCCCGATCAGTGTGTTCTGGTTTCGCGAGGGCGGCGGGGCCAGCCCGCCCAGCGTCAGCACCAGCGCGCCGAGCAGAAAGCCGAGCCCGGCGAC
>JBCDDO010000331.1:0-3906 GCA_039180245.1 Pseudomonadota bacterium
CGATGCGCAATGGCAGGCGGTCGGACATGTCTGCGATCTGTTCACAGACGTGGAATGCTGCAACTTCTTTGAAGCGGCAGGGTGCCGAGCCAATTAAACGCGACACACCCTGGCCGCATCGGCAACGCCGCCGTGACGCGCTCCTGGCCCCGCAACGCCGCCCGAACCGGGCCTAAAACTTCTCGACCCAAGGGCGCAATGTCAGCTCATTGGTCCAGACCGACCGATGCTGCCGCACCAGCCCCAGATAGGCCTTGGCAGTCTCATCGGGGTCCAGCATTGGATCCGCAGGCGCCTCTGGCGGCAGGGTGTAGCGGTCTGATTTGATCCCGCCATCGATGTTCACATAGGCGATATGGATGTTTTTGGGGTGCAACTCGCGCGCCATCGATTGTGCCAGGCCGCGCAGCGCAAATTTGCCCATTGCAAAGCTCGCCGACAGCGCAAAACCCTTCTCGCCGGCCGACGCTCCGGTGAAAAGCACAGTGCCATGCCCCAGCTCCAGCATCCCCTGTACCGCCTTTTGTGCAACAAGAAAGGCGCCATAGGCGGTGACCTCAAGCGCCTTCTTGACCCCTTCCGGGTCGACCTCGGCGATCGGCCCACGCACCCGGAAAGAGGGGTTGTAGACGACCACCTCCGGGGTCTGGGGCAGCTCTGCAAAAAGCGCCGTCACCGCCGCCGGGTCCGAGGCGTCGCAGCGATGCGCCGTGGCGCCGGTTGCGGCCACGATATCGGCCAGTTTGTCGGGGCTGCGGGCGGCCAGCGCCACGCTGTAGCCTTCCGCCGCGAAAAGCCGGGCCAAGGAGCCGGACAGACCTTCCCCCGCGCCCACGATCAGTGCCAGTGCCATCGCCTACCCTCCAGTTCGATCCCGCATCGCAGCCTGCGCATCGCGCACCCGCTGCCGTTCACTGCGCCGCATTTGCCAGGCCCCCAGAATGACACCTGTGGCAACCACCGCAATGATGATCGTGCCCAGCGCATTGATGTCGGGCGACACCCCCAGCCGCACTTTGGAATAGACCACCATCGGCAGGGTCGAGCTTTCGGGACCGGAGACGAAATTGGCGATCACCAGATCATCGAAACTCAGCGTGAAGGCCAAGAGCCAGCCCGAGACGATGGCCGGGGCGATCACCGGCAGCGTCACCTCCAGAAAGATCCAGGGCTGGCGCCCGCCCAGATCGGCCGCCGCCTCCTCGATCGACCGGTCGAAATCGGTCAGCCGCGCCTGCACGATCACCGCAACGAAGGCCAGGCAAAACGTGGCATGCGCGATCACGATGGTCAGCATGCCGCGCCCGGCGGGCCAGCCCAGCATCTGTTCCAGCGAGATAAAGAGCAGCAGCAGCGACAGCCCTGTCACCACCTCGGGCATCACGATCGGCGCCGTTGCCATGCCGGTGAGCAAGAGCCGCAGCCGAAACCGGCCGAAACGGGCCAGCACATAGCCCGCGAGCGTGCCCAGCACGGTGCCGATGGTCGCGGCCAGCACCCCGACTTGCACCGAGACCCAGGCCGCCTGCAGCACCTGTTCGTTTGACAAAAGCGCGCCATACCATTCGACCGACCAGCCACCCCAGACGCTGACCAGCTTGGAGGCGTTGAAGGAATAGACCACCAGCACCAGAAGCGGGATGTAGAGAAGCGCAAACCCGACCGCAGCCGCGGCGATCAACCAGCCCCGCCCGCCTCTCATTGCCCGCCCTTCATTGCCCGCCTCTCATTGCCCGCCTCTCATTGCCCGGCCCTCACTGCCCGCCCCTCATGCTCATCCCTCATCGTTCGCCGCGCAGGATCGGTGCGCTGCGCAAGATCATGAAGGGCAGAACCAGAAAGCCCAGCATCGCTATGGCCACAGCCGACGCGACCGGCCAGTCGCGATTGTTGAAAAACTCGGTCCAAAGCACCCGCCCGATCATCAGCTGATCGGGTCCGCCCAGCAGCGCGGGTATGACGAACTCGCCCACCGCTGGGATGAACACCAAAAGGCAGCCGGCCAAGATACCCGGCAGCGAGAGCGGCAAGGTCACCTGCCAGAACGTGCCCAGCCCCGACGCGCCCAGATCCGAGGATGCCTCCAGAAGGCTCTCATCGAGCTTTTCCAGCGTCGCATAGAGGGGCAGCACCATCAGCGGCAAATAGGAAAAGACGATGCCGAGATAGACCGCGAAATCGGTCTGCAGGAATTGCACCGGCTCCGTGATCAGCCCCGCCCAGATCAGCGCCCCGTTCAAAAAGCCCTGCGGCGAGAGAAGACCGATCAGCGCATAGACCCGGAGCAGAAACGAGGTCCAAAACGGCAGCACCACCAGCATCAGCAGCGTCATGCGTGTGGCCGGGCCGGAGCGCGCGATCAGATAGGCCATCGGATAGGCCACAATCAGGCACAGAACGGTCGAGACCGCCGCCACCCAGATCGAGTTGAGATAGGCTGTGACGTAGAGAGAGTCCGAGGCCAGGAAGAGGAAGTTCTCAAAGCTGCCGCGATATTCGGGCAGCCAGCCATCGCCCCAGACAAGCACCGGATCGTAAGGCGGCTGGGCCAGCTGCGGCTCGGCCAGGGCGACGTAGAAAACGATGCCGAAGGGTACAAGAAAGAACAGCAGCAACCACAGGGTCGGCACGGCGATGACAAGCGTGCGCCCCCAGCGGCCCATCATGCACCCAGCACCAGCGCCGCATCTGGCGCAAAGCCAAAGCTGACCGATGCGCCCCAGTCGATCTCGCTGTCCGGGCCGCGCAGACGGTTGGACCGCGTCACCCGAACCAGCGTGTCGCTGTTGGCGAGCTTCAGCCGGAACTCGGTCATATCTCCAAAATACGCGTATTCCGCGACGGTGGCGCGATAGGGCAATGCAGCAGGGTCGGGCGAGATGTCGATCACTTCGGGCCGCAGCGCCAGCCAAGCCGGTGCGCCGGCGCTGGCCTCGCCCGGCACGATCAGCTCCGCTTCCAGCGCGGGCACCCGCACCCGGCACTGGCCGGCCGAGGATGGCCCCAGGGGGTCGGCCTCGATCAGGGTCACCGTGCCGATGAAATCGGCGATGAACCGGTTCTTCGGCCGCTCATAGACCTCGCGCGGCGTGCCGATCTGCACCAGCTTGCCGCGATCCATCACCCCGATGCGGTTGGCCAGCACCATCGCCTCCTCCTGATCATGGGTGACAACGATGAAGGTGGTGCGCAGCCGGTCCTGGATCTGCATCAGCTCGTATTGCGTCTCTGAGCGCAGCTTCTTGTCGAGCGCCGAGAGCGGCTCGTCGAGCAACAGCACTTCGGGCTCCTTGACCAGGGCCCGGGCGAGCGCCACGCGCTGGCGTTGTCCGCCCGAAAGCTGATGCGGCTTGCGCGCGGCAAAATCGGTCAGGCGCACGAGATCGAGCATCCGCGCGACCCGGTCGCGGATCTCGGGCCCGGGGCGGCGTTGCTGGCGCAGCCCATAGCCCACATTGCGCGCCACGCTCATATGCGGGAAGAGCGCGTAGGACTGGAACATCATGTTGACCGGGCGGTCGGCAGGGCCCACCCCGGTCATGTCCCGCCCGCCGATGCGGATCGCCCCCGCATCGGGTGTCTCAAACCCCGCCAGCATGCGCAGCAGCGTCGATTTGCCGGAGCCAGAACCGCCCAGCAGGCAGAAAAGCTCGCCGCCGGCAATCTCCAGGCTCAGATCGTCGACGGCGGTGAAGGCCGCGAACCGCTTGGTGACTGCGGCAATAGAGACGGGGCTTCCCAGAGAGCCTGGGCTTCCGTGAGAGATTTGGCTTCCCTGCACCGCCGCCGCGTTTTGCGGCTGAGCGATCGCGTCTCCCACACTCGACGTGGTCATGGGGCGGCCAGAACCGCCGGCCCCGGCCTCATTGGCCCGTCTTCACTTGCGTCCAAAGACGGTTCACGATC
>JBCDDO010000332.1:0-3873 GCA_039180245.1 Pseudomonadota bacterium
CGGGCATGCAGGTCACCACCCAGAACGCCCGGCTCGCCAAGCTGCGCCGCGGGGTGATGGAGCTCTACATCTCCGACCATCCGCTCGATTGCCTCACCTGCGGGGCGAATGGCGATTGTGAGCTGCAGGACACCGCCGGCCAGGTCGGGCTGCGCGAGGTGCGCTATGGCATGGCCGGCGAGAACCATTTCGACGCGACCTCTAAGGTAGCCATCGACCAGTCGAACCCCTATTTCGATTATGACCCCTCAAAATGCATCGTCTGCTCGCGCTGCGTGCGGGCCTGTGAGGAGGTGCAGGGCACTTTTGCGCTGACCATCGAGGGGCGGGGCTTTGGCAGCCGCGTCTCGGCCGGGGTGCTGGACGATGATTTCTTCTCCTCCGATTGTGTGAGCTGCGGCGCCTGCGTCCAGGCCTGCCCCACCGCCACGCTGCAGGAAAAATCGGTGCTGGCCCATGGCCTGCCCACGCGCGTGGTCGACACCACCTGTGCCTATTGCGGGGTGGGCTGTTCGTTCCGGGCCGAGCTGCAGGGCGATCAGGTGATCCGCATGATCCCCTCCAAACAGGGCGGCGCCAATGAGGGGCATTCCTGCGTCAAAGGCCGCTTTGCCTGGGGCTATGCCACCCATAAGGACCGGGTGACGTCGCCGATGCTGCGCGAGCGGATCACCGATCCCTGGCGCAAGGTGAGCTGGGAGGAGGCCATCGCCTTTGCCGCCGACCGGCTGAAATCCGTGCAAGCGACCTATGGCAAGGGCGCGATCGGCGGCATCACCTCCTCACGCTGCACCAATGAGGAGGTCTACACGGTTCAAAAGATGATCCGTGCGGCCTTCGGCACCAACAATGTCGACACCTGCGCGCGGGTCTGCCATTCGCCCACCGGATACGGTCTCAAGCAGACCTTCGGCACCTCGGCCGGCACGCAGAACTTCAAATCGGTGGAAAAGTCCGATGTGATCTTGCTGATCGGGGC
Source organism: Pseudomonadota bacterium (assembly GCA_039180245.1). GTDB lineage: Bacteria > Pseudomonadota > Alphaproteobacteria > Rhodobacterales > Rhodobacteraceae > J013. The sequence continues at coordinate 980 of JBCDDO010000332.1, forward strand.
GAACCCGACTGATGCGCATCCGGTCTTTGCGAGCCGCATGAAGAAGCGGCTGCGCGAAGGGGCGCAGATCATCGTGCTCGATCCACGCCGCATCGATCTGGTCGAAAGCCCGCATGTCCGGGCCGCGCATCACATCCAGCTGCGCCCCGGCACGAATGTGGCGGTGATGAACGCGCTGGCGCATGTGATCGTCACCGAGGGCCTTGTGGACGAGACTTTCGTGGGTGAGCGTTGCGACCCGGTGGAATTCGCGCGCTGGAAGGCCTTCGTGGCCGAGGAGCGCAATGCCCCGGAAGCGCTCACCGAAACCATTGGGGTGCCGGCCGAAACCATGCGCGCCGCAGCCCGGCTTTTTGCCACCCAGCCCAATGGCGCGATCTATTATGGGCTGGGCGTGACCGAGCATTCCCAGGGCTCGACCATGGTCATGGCGATGGCCAATCTGGCCATGGCGACCGGCAATATCGGGCGCGAAGGCGTGGGCGTGAACCCGTTGCGGGGGCAGAACAATGTCCAGGGCGCCTGCGATATGGGCTCTTTCCCGCATGAACTGCCGGGCTACCGCCATATCTCCGACACCGCCGTGCGGGAGCAGTTCGAGGCCGATTGGGGCGCGACCATCGACCCCGAGCCGGGACTGCGCATTCCAAATATGCTCGCCGCAGCCCTCGACGGGACGTTCAAGGGGATCTTCATTCAGGGCGAGGATATCGCCCAATCCGACCCCAACACCCAGCATGTCCAGGCCGCGCTGGAGGCGATGGACTGCGTGATCGTCCAGGATCTCTTCCTCAACGAGACCGCGGCCTTCGCGCATGTCTTCCTGCCCGGCACCTCGTTTCTGGAAAAGGACGGCACGTTCACCAATGCCGAGCGGCGGATGAACCGGGTGCGCCCGGTGATGCGCGAGAAGACCGGCCTGAGCGAATGGGAAACCGTGTGCCGGCTGGCCACCGCCATGGGCTATCCGATGGGCTATGAAACCCCTGCCGAGATCATGGCCGAGATCGCCCGCCTGACCCCCGGCTTTGCCGGCGTCACCCATGACCGGCTGGACCGCGAAAGCCTGCAATGGCCGGTCAATGACGCGCATCCCGATGGCGCGCCGATCATGCATGTCGGTGGGTTCGTGCGCGGCAAGGGCCGCTTCATGCTCACCGAATATGTCGCCACCGATGAGCGCACCAACCGCTATTACCCGCTGATCCTGACCACCGGCCGGATCCTCAGCCAGTACAATGTCGGCGCCCAGACCCGGCGCACCGAAAACTCGCGCTGGCATGATGAGGATGTGCTCGAAATCCACCCCCATGATGCGGAGGAACGTGGCGTGGCGGCGGGCGACATGGTCTCGGTTGGCAGCCGCAAGGGCGCAATCAGCCTGCGGGCCGAGATCTCGCAGCGCATGCCGCAAGGGGTGGTCTACACCACCTTCCACCACCCGGCCTCGGGGGCCAATGTCATCACCACCGAGTTTTCGGACTGGGCGACCAACTGCCCCGAATACAAGGTCACAGCGGTGCAGGTGACCAAAGCCAACATGCCGTCGGACTGGAAGACCCGGTTTGACGCGCTCCGCGCCACCCAATATCGGACGGTTGCCGCGGAATGAGCGTCACGCGCGACCTGACCGGGCCGCTGCCCGACCCCTCGCCCCTGGTGCGGGGCCGGCTGGGCTCGGGGCGCGAGGCGCTGTGGCGGGTGCCTGAAGAGGTGCCGGTCGCCATCCTGCTCAATGGCGAGAGTTTCGCGGTGATGATGGCAACGCCGGCGGATCTGGAAGACTTCGCGCTGGGCTTTGCCCTGACCGAGGGGATTGTCGGGGCGCCCGACGAGATTGCCCGGCTGGCCATTGCCGAGGCGGCCGAGGGGTTTGTCGTCAATCTGGCAGTGGATCCGGCCCAAGCCGCCCGGGTCGAGGCCCGCAAGCGCAGCTTTGCCGGCCGCGCCGGCTGCGGCATCTGCGGGGCACAAACCGTGGAAGCGGCATTGCCGCGCCCGCCGCAGGTCGGCGGGGCGCGTCCCAATACCGGGGCGCTGGTCGCTGCCTTTGCCGCGCTGGCCGGCACCCAGGCGATGAATGCCGACAACCGGTCCACCCATGCCGCGGCATTTTGCGATGGCTCCGGCGTGATTTTGCTGACGCGGGAAGATATCGGGCGGCACAATGCGCTCGACAAGCTCGGCGGTGCTCTCGCCCAGAGCGGCGCTACTGCGCGCGACGGGTTTGTGGTGCTCTCCAGCCGCATCAGTGTGGAGATGGTGCAAAAGGCCGCGATGCTGGGCGCCCCCTTCCTTGCCGCCGTCTCGGCGCCATCGGCGCTCGCCTTGCGCGTGGCGGCCCGCGCCGGCATGGGTCTGGCCGCCTGCGCAGATGGGGATGTGATGGTGTTCTTGCCGGAGATGTCGGGGGTTTCGGCCGCATGACCGAGGCCGAAATTGTCCGCATGGCCAATCAGATCGCCGATTTCAACCGCGCCTATCCGCGGGAAGAGGCCGTGGCGGGCGTTGAAACCCATATCCGCCAGTTTTGGGACCCGCGCATGCGCGCTGCCCTGGCCAGCCATCTTGCGGCGGGGGGCGCGGGCCTTTCCGAGCTTGCCCGCGACGGCGCCATCCGGGCCTGTGCCCCCGCCTGACCCAGCGCGCGGCCCGGCCGGCCGCTGCCATCGCCTCCGCCTGCCATGGTCCCCAGTCGCCCCCGCCTGCTGTCTTTCGCCGGAACGATCCTCCTGCGCCTTCTTCTTGGTAAAAATACTCCCGCCGGAGGCGTCCCGAATCCACCACCTGCGCGGCGCCCAAAAGGCCGGGCGATCGGCCGTCACCGCCCGGATCCCGCGCCGGCGGGCAACATCGGCCGCAGACAAGCCAGGGCCGGCTAGAGCGGTTTGCAG
>JBCDDO010000333.1:0-3873 GCA_039180245.1 Pseudomonadota bacterium
GCGCGGAAAGATCCGTCACCGGGGCCAGCGTGATGGTTTCGGCCCAATCGTCGAGCATGCCATCGATCGATGCGGATACCGGCGACAGGTGAGGCGCCAGCAGCGCGGAGAGCTCCTCAGGCGTGCCGGCAATGACCGGCGAATGCGGCGCAAAGCGCGCGGCGGTGAGGTCAAAGCCAATCGCCTCCGCCGCCGCCGGTGCATCCACACCCTGCGCTGCCAGCCTCTTGAGCAGCTGCGCAAAGGCCGGCGCCCAGCTTTCCTGAAACCCAAACAATGTGCCGTCCTTGTCAAACAGCAAACCGCGCAATGCCTTGATCTCGTCCCGCGTCATGGTGATCCTTGCGTCTGCGCCCGACGCCCGCAAAGGACCCCGATGCAATGTCTCATCCTGATGCGCCCCAGCGCCCCCCGGTGCCCGATGCCCCTGTGCCGGCCTCCGGCGTCGAGACCAATCCCAAAGGCCCCGTCCCGGGGCGACGGCCGCGCGCGTCGCGGTCCAACTACCATCTGTTCCGCGAGATGCCGACCCGTTGGCACGACAACGACGTCTATGGCCACATGAACAACGTGGTCTATTACAGTTTTTTCGACACGGCGGTGAACCTTTGGCTTTGCGAGACGGCGGGCCTGGTGGTTCCGGGCGGCGCGGTGATCGGTTTGGTCGTCGAAACCGGCTGCACCTATCATGAGAGCGTGGGCTGGCCGGCGCCCGTCTCCATCGGCCTGGCAACCTCGCGGGTCGGGCGCAGCTCGGTGAGCTATGCGTTGGGACTGTTCGGCCCGGAAGCCGATCTGGCGGCGGCCGAGGGGCGGTTCACCCATGTCTATGTCGATGCCGGCACGCGGCGGCCGGTTGCGCTGCCCGACAGCCTGCGCAACGCGGCCCGCGCCATTTTGCGCGAGGTCTGAGGCGATGTGCGGCCGGTTTGCGCTCACCACACCGCATGAGGCTGTAGCCGAGCATTTCGGGGCGCTGATCGACCCGCTCGACGAGGCGGCCCTGCCGCCACCGCCCCGCCGCGACATTCGGCCCACGCAGATGGTGCCGGTCGTCGCTTTGGCCGAGGATGGGCGGATCTTGACCGCAATGCGTTGGGGGTTTCTGCCGCATTGGTATGCCAGCCCAACCGCCGGGCCGCTGATCATCAATGCGCGCAGCGAAACCGTCGCCGAAAAGCCCGCCTTCCGAAAAGCGATCCGCGAACGGCGCTGTCTGATCCCTGCAAACGGGTTCTTTGAGTGGAAACCGGGCCCCGAGCCCGGGCCGAAACGCGTGCATTGGCTGGCACCCGAGGGCGAGGCGCTGTTCGGCTTTGCCGGGGTCTGGCGCGAATGGGGCGAGGACCGGCTGGCCACATGTGCCATCGTCACCTGCGCGGCCAATCGCCGCCTGACGCCGATCCACCACCGGATGCCGGTTGTCATCGACCCGGCCGATTACGGCCTGTGGCTGGGTGAGGAGGGCAAGGGCGCGGCACGGCTGATGCAGCCTGCCGTGGAGGATTTCTTTCTCGACGAGCCCGGACGCGGCCCCGGCAACCCGGCGCCGTCACCGCTGCTGTGAAACGGCGCTAGCCGTGCAGGTCGGCCGCGCCAGGCAGCGCGGCGCGGGCCAGTGCCGGCGCGTCATACTCCAAGCCCTCGGCATCGCAAAAGTCGACGATGCGGTCATCGGACTGCAAGATAAAGTCGAGCACAAAGCCCAGGAAGACAAGATCGCGCGCACCAGCGCGGAGCGCGGCTGCATCGGCACCGCTCTGCGCAAGGAAGGCGTCGCGGTGGATGTCATCGCCCATCAGCCAGGAGAGCGCCCGCAACGCAAGAGTTTGCGCGATTTCTTGGTGCAAACCCGCCTCTTCTTTTTCCAAGTCAAAGGAAACTTAACCGGATTTCGCTCACATGGCGAGCAGGGCGTGGCGGCAGGACAACCGCCTTTTCAAAAGACCTCATCGGAGTGAAGCTATGTCCGGTCGGATCCTCGTTGTCGACGACACGGCTTCCAACAGGACGCTGCTGAAGGCAAAGCTGACCGCGGCCTTCTACACCGTGATCGTGGCCGAAACCGGCACAGAAGCGCTGCAGGTGACGGAAGCTGAGCTGCCCGACATCATCCTGCTCGACCTGCAGCTGCCAGATATTGACGGGTTTGAGGTCTGCCGAAGCATCAAGGCCACGCCGAGCTTGGCGCATATTCCCATCATCATGGTCACTGCCGAGGTTTCGGCCGACCAAAAGCTACGGGGACTGCATGCGGGCGCCGATGATTTCCTTCTCAAGCCTTTCAACGACACAACGCTTTTGGCGCTGGTTCGCAATCTTTTGCGCATGAAGGTTATGTTCGACGAATTGCAGATGCGCGGGTCGACCGCCCGCGATCTGGGTTTGGCCGAGATGTTCGATGCCACCGAGACGAGCGAAGCCCGGTTGCACCATGTGGTGATTGCCGCCGGCGACCGGCTCGCGGCACAATCCTGGGCCCATAATCTCGTCCAAAACATCGACTGCGAGATGACGACCGTGCAAACCATGCATGATGCGCTGGACATCGCGGAGGCCGAGCCGCCGGACGCAATGGTGATCGATCTTGCCCTCGGCGACCAAGGCGATGGCCGCAGGCTTGTCTCGGCACTGCGCGCGCGCCCCGAGACCCGGCAAACCGCGCTGATCTTTGCTGCAGATGCGGCAAATGCCGAGCTTGCCGCCCAGGCGCTCGATCTGGGTGCGAACGATTCTATTCAGCGCCCCTTCCTGCCGGACGAGTTGGTCACCCGGCTGCGCTCGCAACTCAAGCGCAAAGAACTGTCCGACCGGCTGCGGGCAAGCGTGCGGCAGGGCCTGATGCTGGCGCTGATCGACCCGCTGACGGGGTTGTTCAACCGCCGCTATACGGAGCGTCATCTCGACGTGCTGATCGCCAAATCCTCCGACCCTAAGCACCGGCTGGCTGCGCTGATGATCGACCTCGACAAGTTCAAGAGCATCAATGACAGCCATGGACATGAAGCCGGTGACGCGGTGCTTCGAGAGTTCGCCCAACGGCTTCGCGCCAACACCCGCGGCATCGATCTGGTCGCCCGGCTGGGAGGTGAGGAGTTTCTGGTCGCAATGCCTGAGGTTGACGACGACTATGTTGTGACCGTGGCCGAGCGCATTCGCGCGAGCATGGAGACGCCAGCCTTCGAGGTTGAAGGTCTGGCGCAGGAATTGGCGGTCACCGTCAGCATCGGCGCAAGTCTGGCGCTGAGCGGAGAACTGACGGCTGCGGATCTGCTGCGCCGCGCGGATGCGGCCCTCTATGCCTCCAAACGCGCCGGGCGCAATCGGGTCACGCTCGACGCCGCGGCCTGACGCCGCGCCCTTAAAGGGCAATTTTAGGGAATTGCGCGACGAAAGCGGCTGACAGGGTCGACGGAGCCGGCTGACGAACCGCCTCTCGGCGCTGCCCAGAGCGGCCGTCAGGCATGGCACCCAGCCCGGCCGGCGCCAGTTCCGAGAATGCATCGCGTTTGGCCGGCGCAAGCTGGGCTCTGGTGAAGTCTGACCGCGACGCATCTCGACAGCTGACTTGCGTGTGAGGGACGTGGACAGATCGGCCTAGGCACCGATCGAGACGAGGCCGAGCGGAGGCGTGGCACTGTGCGAGAGCTTGATCTCAGTCTATACCACGCAGCGTCCTTAGAACGCGGCGAGCATCCCTCTACGAGCGACGATCCGCTGTGCGCTATCAGACTGCGGGACCCAAGCAGGTCGGCAAAGCATCCACGTTTTGGAAGCAGGCAACGTCCGCTCGGTGCCGCACGCCCCGCAACGTCCCGCTTCCCCCGGCAATGCGTCTGCCCATATCTGATGCACTATAGGCCAAGAGGCCAC
>JBCDDO010000334.1:0-3871 GCA_039180245.1 Pseudomonadota bacterium
CCCAGCCCCGCGCATCCTCAACCCGCTGCCGCTTTACCATCTCAACGCCGCCTGCGTGTCCTTCATGGGCGCCCTCTTGTCCGGCGGCTGCCAGATCCAGCCGCCGCGGTTCTCGCGCCAGCATTGGTGGCAGGATGTGCGCGACACCGATGCGCAGGTCCTGCATTGTCTGGGTATCGTCGCCCCGGCGATCCTGTCGCTGCCCGAGGCGCCCGACGATGCCAAGAACCCCGCCACCCTGGCGGTCAGCGCCGGGATCGATCCCTCGCTGCACCGGCGTTTCGAGCGCCGTTATGGGCTGGAGCTGGTCGAGGTCTGGGGCATGACCGAGATCTGCCGCCTGCTGGCGGCAAGCGACACACCCGGGCTGGCGGAAACCCGCGCCATCGGCCGCGCATTCGCGGGGCTGGAGGCGCGGGTGGTCGATGATCGGGATGCCGACGTTCCGCCGGATATGCCGGGCGAGCTGATCCTGCGCCATTCGGCCCAAACGCCGCGGCGCGGCTTCTTCTCGGGCTATCTCAACCGCCCCGAGGCGACCGAGCAGGTCTGGCGCGGCGGCTGGTTTCACACCGGCGACAGCGTGACCATGGACGCGTCGGGCATGATCTTCTTCGTCGATCGGCGCAAGAACATCATCCGCCGCTCGGGCGAGAACATCGCCGCCGCCGAAATCGAAGCCAGCCTGCAGGAGCGCGACGAGGTTGCCCAGGTCGCGGTGCTCGCCGTGCCCGATGCGATGCGCGAGGAGGAGGTGATGGCCTGCATCCTGCCCGCCGCCGGCTTTTCGCCCGATGCCGCGCTCGCCCGCGCGCTCTTTGACCATGTTTTTGCGCGGCTGGCCCATTTCAAGGCGCCCGGCTGGGTCCAGTTCCGCCCGACCCTGCCGGTGACGGGCACCCAGAAAGTGCTCAAGCACCAGATCTTTGCGCCGGGCGAAGATCCCTGCGCCGGCGCCCATGATTTCCGCGCCCTCAAAACCCGCTTCCCTTAGATCCGCGCCCCCAGATCCGCGCCCCCAGATCCGCGCCAGACCGGCCCGGCGGCCAGCCACGCCCCCGTCCAGGCGCGCAACCAACCCCCCTTCAGGCTCAAACCTCCGCCCATGCCCTCGCCCGCGGCTTCTTCTTGGCAAAAATACTCAATCCGGCCCCTCCGCCGGCGCGCCCTCACCCGCGAAGGGCCGCCCGCCGGATCTTGCCCGACACCGTTTTGGGCAGCGCGTCGGCCCAGATGATCTGGCGGGGGTACATATAGGGCGCCGTGCGCGCCTTGCAGTGCGCCTGGATCTCGGCCGCCAGTGCGGCGTCCGGGCGCTGCCCCGCCACCGGCACGATATGGGCCTGCAGGATCTGGCCGCGCGTGGCATCGGGCACCCCGATCACGGCGCTTTCGGCCACCGCCGGATGCTCCAGGAGCGCGCTTTCAACCTCGAACGGGCTGATCCGGTAGCCCGCCGACAGGATCAGATCGTCGGCCCGGCCCACGAACCACACATAGCCCTGCGCATCCATCCGCGCGGTGTCGCCGGTGAAGTACCAGCCATGGCGGAAGGCGCGGCGGTCGAGCCCCTCGGCGGTCAGATAGCCCTCAAAGAGCCCCGGCGGCCAGGGATCGGTCAGCCGCACGCCGATATGCCCGATCTCGCCCGCAGGCAGCCGCGCCCCCGTCTCGTCGATGATGGCAATGTCGAACCCGGGCAATGGCCGGCCCATCGAGCCCGGCCGGATCGGCGCATCCGGCCCGTTGCCGATCAGACAGACCGCCTCGGTCTGGCCATAGCCATCGGCAATCTCCACCCCCGTCGCCGCGACCCAGGCGCGCATGGCCTCGGGGTTGAGCGGCTCGCCCGAGCCCAGCGCCCGGCGCAGGCTGGGCATGGGCGGGATCGCGCATTGCGCAAACAGCCGAAACACCGTGGGCGGGGCGCAAAAGCTCGTCACCCCAAGCGCTGCGATCATCGCCAGATGCGCCTGGGCATCGAACGCCCCCGCGGGTTCATAGACCACCACCGTCGCGCCCGAAAGAAGCGGGGCAAACAGCATCCCCCAGGCCGCCTTTGCCCAGCCGGTATCGGTCAGCGTCCAATGCAGATCGCCCGGGCGCAGCCCCATCCAGTGGCGCGCGGTGATCGCATGGGCATAGGCATAGGCATGGTTGCGCGGCACCATCTTGGGCTTTGAGGTCGTGCCGGAGGTAAAATAGATCAGCGCCGGATCGCCGGCCTTTGTGAGACGGCCGGTCGGCCCATCCGACGCCTGGGCCAGCGCCTCGAACTCCGCCCCGCCATAAACCGGCAGCCCCGCCGGCATCTTGCCCGCCTGATCGGGCGAGATCAGGGCCGCTGCGGCGCCCGCCGCCTGCACCCGAAAGGCAATGTCATCTTCGGTCAAAAGCCGGGTGCCGGGCATCGCCACCAGCCCCGCCTTCATGCAGGCAAAGATCGCCGCAAACCAATCCGGACTGCGCTCCATGATCACCAGCACCCGGTCGCCCGGCGCCAGCCCGCGCGCGATCAGCCCATTGGCAAGGCGCGACGAGCGCTCCGCCAGCCAGTCATAGCCGATCTCGCGCAGCGCCCCGCCCGGCATCACATGCAGCAGCGCCCGCCCCTGCCGGGCATCGATCACCCCGGTGGCGAAATTGCACGGCGCCTCCGGGTCATCGAGAGGGGGCGAGACGCTCACCCCGGCACGCGTCCCTTGGCCGCCCAGGCCACCGCGGCGAAATCCCGCGGCCCGTCGGGCTCGCCGCCCTCATAGGCAAAGGCCACCGCGTCGCGAATGCGGGCCCGCTCATCGGCATCGGCCTGCGCAACCAGCGCGCCCAGCGGGCTGTCGCCCTCCACCAGCCCGCCCCAGTAATCGTCAAACCCGGCATAGCTCATGTGAATGACCAGGGTCTCTTCCACGATCTCTGCCAGGCCCGCGGCCTGCATCGCCGCGGCAAGCTGGCCCTGCCGGGTCATCGGGCGGGCATAATTGGCGCCCCGCCGCGCGGCCACCCGTGCCGAGACCGGCGATGCCGCATCGAAGAACAGGCGGTTGAACATCAGCCCGCCGCGGGAATCCCAGACCGTGGCCGCCACCGCTCCGCCCGGGCGGGTGACGCGGACCAGCTCGGCCATCGCCGCGTTCGTGTCGGGCACGAAATGCAAGACCAGCATGGAAAGCGCCGCATCGACGCTCTGCGTCTCCAGCGGCAATGCGGTGATGTCGCCGGTTTGAAAGCGGGTGCCCGGCACGCCCTGCGCCGCGGCATCGGCGATATAGGCCTCGGCCAGATCGACCCCGGTGACGCTGTGCCCCAGCGTCGCAAGGTGGAAGCTCAGCGCCCCGGTGCCGCAGCCCGCATCCAGAAGCTCAGGCCCCAGCGGCGCGCTGAACCGCGCAAAGGGCAGGGCGAGCTTGCGGCTCCACCGGCCCATGGCGCGCTCATATTTTTCGGCACTGCTGGCGGGAAACTGGGACATCTGCGCCTCGGGTCGCTCTTGGATCGGGCCAGTCTTGGTTCCGACTTGGGCTTGGGCCCGGATTTGGGCTCGGATTTGGGCTCAGCCTTGACCTGGGGTCAGCTGTGGATCGGGCCGTCGCCGCAGGCCAGCGCCGCCTCGCGCACCGCCTCGGAATAGGTCGGATGCGCGTGGCAGGTGCGCGCGATATCCTCGGCCGCGGCGCCGAACTCCATGCCCACGCAGATCTCATGGATCAGATCGCCGGCGGCCGGGCCCAGAATATGCGCGCCCAAAATCCGGTCGGTCTCGGCATCGGCCAGGATCTTCACGAACCCGTCGGTGACCAGATTGGCCTTGGCCCGGCCATTGGCCATGAACTGGAACTTGCCGACCTTGTATTTCTTGCCCGCAGCCTTC
>JBCDDO010000335.1:0-3870 GCA_039180245.1 Pseudomonadota bacterium
CCCAATCGATGTAGCGCGCGCCCAGCGGCGCGTCGGCGGGCAGATCGATGATGCCATCGTGATCGTCCGACAGCATCAGCTCGCGCTCCGAGCAGAGCATGCCGTTGCTTTCCACCCCGCGGATTACCCCGGGTTTGAGATCGACCCCAGTGCCCGGCACATGCGTGCCTGGCGGTGCGAACACACCCACAAGTCCGGTGCGGGCGTTGGGCGCGCCGCAGACGACCTGCACTTCTTCGGACGTGCCGTCAGGGCCGTCGGGCCAGACCTCGACCCTACAGACGCGCAGACGGTCGGCATTGGGGTGCTGACTGGCCTCGATGACCCGCGCGATGCGAAACGCGCCCAGTTTTGCCGCTGGATCGCCGATCTCTTCGACCTCAAGGCCAAGATCGGTCAGCGCGGCGCCGATTTCCTCAACGCCGGCTTCTGTGTCCAGATGGGTCTTCAGCCAGGAGAGGGTGAACTTCATAACAAGCGCTCGCGCAGTTTATCTGCGCGGGTCTAGCAACTCACCCAGGCGAGGTGAAGCGGAAAAGACCCCGCGATGGCCTGGGCGTCATGAGCCGGTCCGGTTGCGCTCCCAACAGCTCAGCGCTGCACTCAAGGCGCGCGACGACCCGGTCAGATCGACGGTGTATTTGGCATTGTTCCAAAGCGTGATCTGAAGATTCCGCGCCCGCTTGAGATCGTCATAAAAGGCCCGGTACCGCCCCCCGGGCACGGTCAGGTAAAGCACACTGGCCCGCGGTGCCGTGGCATTCCCGCGCCGCGGCGTCGAGCTGGCAAGACGGTAGGTGTTGCCCCGCACGCGGATCACGCTGGTGCCCTGACGCGCGTCCCAACGGAAGCGAAAATCGCTTCGGTAAAACACCACATCCATCCGATTGCCGTATAGGCGCACCGAGAACTGGGCGTTGGAGTAGTAGCGCGACGCCACGCATGAGGTGACGGTGCGCGAGACGTTGTATTCGTAAAGCCAGTTTCCGAACTGGCGCGATTCAACCACGCGCGCACCGGCCGGCATGGCGTGGATCGACAGAACAGCCGCTGCAAGAACGGCCAGACACAGGCGGATCATGGGTCCTCTCGCTCGTGAATCAGTGTCACGTGCAAAAGAATAGCAAGGATTCGGCCAAAGACGTGGCGGGGCATTGCCGGTCTTCGTGACCTGCGTCACGGCCCAGAAGCCGCTCGTCGGGCGGGGTCATAGCCTGGAAGGCGCTACCGAGCGCCGAGGCCCAGCGGCGGCGCTGTCAACTCAGATGCCGCTGAGGCCGCCATGCAGCGTCGGCTGGTCGAGAACCGAAAAGCCGTAATGGCGCAGCCAGCGCAAATCGCTGTCAAAAAACGCGCGCAGATCCGGGATGCCGTATTTGAGCATCGCGATCCGGTCGAGCCCGATGCCAAAGGCAAAGCCCTGCCAGCGCTCGGGGTCGATGCCGCCGGCCTCCAGCACGTTGGGATGCACCATGCCGCTGCCCAGGATCTCCATCCAGTCATTCCCTTCGCCCAGGCGAAGCTGTCCGCCGGCCCATGAGCAGCGGATATCGACCTCGGCCGAGGGTTCGGTGAACGGGAAATGGCTGGCGCGGAACCGCAGCTCGACACGATCCAGCTCAAAGAAGGCGCGGCAGAATTCCTCCAAGGTCCATTTGAGATTGGCCATGGAGATGTCGCGGTCGATCGCAAGCCCTTCAAGCTGGTGGAACATCGGCGTGTGGGTCTGATCATAATCCGAGCGGTAGACCGGCCCCGGTGCGATCACCCGCAAGGGTGCGCCCTGCGCCTGCATGGCGCGGATCTGCACCGGCGAGGTATGCGTGCGCAGCACATGCGGCGGCCGGGTGTCGTCTGCCGCCCGCGTCAGATAGAAGGTGTCCATCTCGGTGCGGGTCGGATGCTCGGCCGGGATGTTGAGCGCATCGAAATTGTACCAATCGCTCTCGATCTGCGGGCCTTCGGCCACCGCAAAGCCCAGATCGGCAAAGATCGCGGCAACTTCCTCCATTACCTGTGCGACCGGATGCAGGGTTCCGACAGCGGCGGGCCGTGGTGCAGCGCTCAGATCCATCCATTCGCCGGCCAGCCGCTCGGTCAGCGCCGCATCGGCGCGCTCGGTCTTGGCCTCGGCAATGGCGGTGTTGAGCGTGTCTTTGAGTGCGTTGAGCGCGGGGCCCGCGGATTGCCGCTCCTCCGGCGTCATCCGGCCCAGCTCACGCATCTTCAGGCTGACCTCGCCCCGTTTGCCAAGGGCTGCGACGCGGATTTCCTCAAGCGCGGCCTCAGAGCCGGCGCCGGCCACCTGCGCCAGATAGCGCGCTTTGATCTCGTCCAAGCCGTCCATGGGATGCCCCGTTGGGTGGTGCCGTCTCGGCGCAGAGGGGTAAGCATCCGGGGCCGAGAAATCAAGACGCGGGTCGGGGAAAGGGCGACCGCCAACTCCGGCCGAAAGAAAGGGCAAATGGCGCCAGCACAATGAGGCGCGCAAGTCTGCCGGGGCTTTGCGATTGCGTCGCAGGGTCCGGAACCCTATGCCGAACCGACCTGAAGGAGAATGTCGATGCAGATTGCCATCGCAGGATGCGGGATCGGCGGGCTTGCGGCGGCAGTGTTTCTGGCGCGCGGCGGGCATCGGGTCACGATCTATGAGCGCTTTGAGGCCCCCGCTCCGGTCGGCTCGGGATTGGTGCTGCAACCGGTCGGGCTTGAGATGCTGGCCGCCCTGGATCTGCGCGCAAGGGCCGAAGCCCTGGGTCACCCAATCGAAGCGCTTGACGGGCGCGATGCCGATACCGGCCGGCGCGTGCTCGATGTGCGCTATGATCACGGCGGCAGCGGGCTCACCGGATTGGGGATCCATCGCGCCACGCTCTTTTCTGTGTTGTTTGACGCCGCACAGGAGGCCGGTATTGGCATCGAGCCCGGCTGCACGCTGACCGGAATGGCAGATGGGCAGATGACCTTTACGCGCGCCGGCACCGCCTTTGCGGTGCGCGCAGATGTAAGCGTGGATGCGACCGGCGCCGGCTCGCCGCTGGTGACCGATCCAGGCCGCGCCCTGCCCTTCGGCGCGCTCTGGGCCACCGTTCCTGCCGGCGACACGCCACAGGCTGCAAAGCTGCGCCAGACCTATCGCGGCGCCCGCTATATGGCCGGCATTCTGCCCATAGGATGTCTGCCGGATGCGGAGGCGCCACAGATTGCGATTTTCTGGTCCCTGCCCCGTGCGGCCTATGGCGCCTGGCGATCGGCCCCCCTGTCGGCATGGAAGGCCGAGGCCGAAGCCCTCTGGCCCGAATTCGCCCCATATCTGGAAAGCATCGCCCATCATGACGATCTTGTGATGGCCCAGTACCGCCACAGGACGCTCCGGCGGCCGGTCGCGGGCAGTTGCGTGCATCTGGGCGACAGCTGGCATGCCACCAGCCCGCAGCTTGGACAGGGGGCAAATATGGCGCTTTTGGATGCCGCGGCCCTGGCAACGGCCCTGGGCGAAACCGACGATGTTGCGGCCGCGCTGGCCGAATACCGGCGCAAGCGGATCGTTCACGTCCGCCTCTACCAGCTCATCAGCCGGGTGTTCACGCCGCTTTATCAGTCCGAGAGTGGGAGTTTGGCCCTGCTGCGCGATCGGGTTCTGGCGCCGACCTCGCGCCTGCCCGGCATCCGGTGGCTGCTGGGTCGGATGGTGTGCGGGGATCTGATCCTGCCCATCCGACCCTGATGCCATGGGCCTGAATTTGCCGGCATGAACCTAACGGCCCGAGTTTGCGGGCCAGAGTTTGCGGGCCAGAGTTTGCGGGCCAGAGTTTGCGGGCCCGGGTCTGCAGGCCCGAGTTTTTGGGGTCAGGCCAGCGCGGCCTTGGC